>JBGVGH010000145.1:0-3102 GCA_045121575.1 Faecousia sp. | reverse complement strand
GATCGGTGGGAAATGATGGCCGTATAGCCTGCCCGGTTTGCCATGGCAATGGCATCCATGGTCTCCGTCAGCGTGCCGATCTGATTCACTTTAATCAGAATGGAATTGCCGATTCCCATTTCGATACCTTGCTTCAGTCGCTGGGTGTGGGTAACAAAGAGGTCGTCACCGACAAGCTGAATTTGTTTGCCCAGAGCCTTGGTGAGCATCTCCCAGCCTTCCCAGTCGGTCTCAGACATGCCGTCTTCCAGGGAAATGATGGGATACTTTTCGGACAATCTCTTCCACATCTGCACCATCTGCTTTTTGCTCAGAACCTTTCCGGCTTTGGGCAGACGATAGATTCCCTGTTCTTCCTCGTACCACTCAGAGGAAGCCGCATCGATGGCGATCATGAAATCGGCACCGGGTATGTATCCGGCTCTTTCGATAGCTGCAACAATGAGGGAGAGGGCATCTTCATCCCTTTTCAGCATGGGGGCATAGCCGCCTTCGTCGCCCACACCGGTCACAGGGATCTTGTTTTCCTTCAGAATGACTTTCAGGGTGTGGAAGACCTCGGCGCACCGACGCAGAGCTTCCTTCCAGCTTCCTGCGGAAATGGGCATGATCATAAATTCCTGGATGTCCACGTTATTGGAGGCATGAGCGCCGCCATTGAGGATGTTCATCATGGGAACGGGGAGGGTCTTTGCGTTCATGCCGCCTACATAGCGGTACAGGCTGATACCCTGGGATGCAGCCGCAGCCTTGGCACAGGCAAGAGACACACCCAGAATGGCATTGGCACCCAGCCGGCTCTTGTTGGGGGTTCCGTCCAGATCCATCATAATTTCATCGATGCGGGTTTGTTCCAGTACATTTTTGCCCATCAGGGCAGGGGCGATTTCGCTGCGGATATTCTCCACTGCCTTGGAAACGCCTTTTCCAAGATAACGGTTGGAATCTCCGTCCCGAAGCTCATGTGCTTCATAGATGCCGGTGGATGCACCGGAGGGAACAGAGGCCCGACCGATGATTCCGCTCTCGAGAATCACTTCCACTTCCACAGTGGGGTTTCCACGGGAATCCAGAATTTCCCGACCAATGATATTTTGAATGATTTGATTCTGTTTCATGGTAATCTCTCCTATCTGAATTATAAAACCATAAGTATAGTGCCAGCCGCAATCAGGACGCAGCCGATGATGGATTTGGGGGTGAATTGCTCGTGCAGAATCAGTGCTGCCAGTACCATCGTAATCACAACACTGAGCTTGTCAATGGGAACCACTTTGGAAGCCTCGCCCAACTGAAGGGCCTTGTAATAGCAAAGCCAGGAAGCACCGGTTGCGAGGCCCGATAAGACCAGAAATACCCAGCTTCTTCTGGAAATCTCTGAGATTCCGCCCTGAGCATTTGTAAGGAACACCATGCCCCAGGACATAACCAATACGACAACGGTACGAATGGCGGTTGCAAGATTAGAATTGACTCCGTCAATACCGATCTTCGCCAGGACAGAGGTAAGCGCTGCGAAAATGGAAGAAGCCAAGGCAAGAATAAACCACATATGGGTGTCCCCCTTATTGATCTTTCTGAATACAGTATACCAATCTTTCCCTTTGCGTTCTGTGACGAACGCACCGAATCACAGTTTGTCCATACCGCAGTCCAGATTGCTGAGTTTCTGCTGTACAGAAGGGAACCGGTTCATATCTGTGTGCGGAATGAATTTTGCTGCCTGCATGCGGACAAGAAAATCGGGAATGGATGCAAATTGGATGCAGTAGATAGTTTTCAATAGCTCTTTGGCCTCAGCCAGCTGGGAATGGTCCAGCAGAACCTTTCTGGCACCGTCCAGAGAACTGTTTCGCAAAACACGGTACTTCTCCCTGGGAAGATCCGGGAAAATGCCGATGGTAATGGCAGATTCCAGATCAGAATGGGCAGGGAAAGCACCTGAAAGATAACAATGATCAAAATCCTCAAAGGCGATACCTGCAGATTCCAGCAGGCACTCCATCATGGTGAAGGCCGCTGCTTTGGTGTCAAGATACTGATCGATATCGGTCTGGGAGAAGTAGAGAGGACTGCCGGTTGCGGATTCTTCCGCATGGGCATAAACCGCACCATACTGGTTTTCGTCAGGCAGATAGACAATCCTTGGTGAGCTTGCCGGATTCAGTTCTCCCGCAATGTTGATCCAGCCGTTCAGCCGCATCTGTGCCAGCAGGTCGATGATGCCGCTGCCGCAGATGCCGATTGGCTTTTCATTGCCAAGGGTCGTATAGGACAGTTCTTGTCCGTGGATCCTTACAGAATCAATGGCACCGGGGGCTGCGCGCATGCCATAGCGGCTGATGTAGCCCTCCAATGCAGGTCCAGCAGCTCCGGCACCTGCAACCAGCCATTGGTTGTTTCCAATGACCAGTTCTCCATTGGTGCCAATATCAAAAAAGAGATTTGTTTCTTCCTGCTTATGAATACCAAGTTCCAGCAGGCCGCTGACAATATCGCCGCCCACATAGTTGGATGCGGCGGGGATGAAGTAGAGCAGTCCTTCAAAATCCATGCCCAGCTCATGACCCCAGAGGAATCCGGGATCTGCCGTGACAGGTGCGAAGGGAGCAGCAAAGACGGTCCAGGCATTCAGCCCAAGAAGGAAATGGACCATGGTGGTATTGCCGGATACCACCATGACAGAACACTTGGTTGCATCAATGCCGGTAGATTCCGTTAATTGGGCCAGAAGGGAATGGAAGGTTTCAACGGTGGCGCGCTGAAGGTTTGCAGAATGCTCCTCGTGTTCCAGGCAGTAAGTGATACGGGTCAGAATGTCCGTTCCGTAGGCTACCTGACCGTTTACAAGCTTTTCTTCTGCGATAAGGGAGCCGGTATTCAGGTCGATCAGCTGCATCAGGATCGTGGTAGAGCCATAGTCCACCGCAAGCCCGTAATGGTGATGGCGCTGGTCACCAGGTTCCACATGGGTCACGACCCAGTCGTGTTCTCTGTGAACAAGGGTCACCGTAATATCGAAATTCGCGTCCCGGCACATGGGGTAGAGGATCCGCAGGATGTGCAGGGGAATGGTCACATGTTCATAGCCAAGAGCATCCA
>JBGVGH010000144.1:0-1869 GCA_045121575.1 Faecousia sp. | reverse complement strand
CGTAATTAGTAGCTCTATGTGAAGTAACAGGAATGCCCACATTGTCATCCTGAGCGGAGCCGAAGGATCTCATGGGAAAGGCGGAGATTCTTCGACTCACTCCGCTGCCTCAGAATGACAAACTTTTTACCTCTGAGCGGCGAGGCGGTGCGCCCGCAGGGAATTGGCATATATATGATTGCCGGGGGCAATCATACAACAATCAATAAGACCTCGCCCTACAATGGGCTAATGGAAACAGCCCGACAAATTCCAATTTATCCGCTTCGCCGGCGGCAATTCTGCCAAAATGCCGGGGTGTTACCTCGACACAAACGAAATATCCGGCCGGTCCCCGCAGGGACAGGCCGGATGTTTTGCTGTTACGGATTGTAAATTACGGTATAGGTGGGACGGCCATCAGAGGTGGTGCCCTCGATGATTGTGTAAGCAGCAGGAACTTCTGCGCTGGTCTGGCCCTCCAGGAAGTAATATCCGTTATAGCCCCAGGCAGGGTTCATACCAACGAAAGTACCGCCGTAAACCTTGAGTTCGCCGTTGGTTCCGCGGACCAGCGTCTTTCTGGCACAATCCGCGGTGCTGCAACCGCTGTCAAAGTAGCCGCCCTTGATAATAATTTTACCGGAGCCATCCTTTTCCCACGGCTGGCCACTGTAAATCAACATACCGGTATTGCCGTCATCACGGTTTCTCACAAATGTACCGTTCTCAATGATAATTTCACCGCGGACGGAGAATACAGCAGTCGCGGACTTGAAGCTTCCCAAATCAAAGGTACCGTTGCCGGTAATGGTCAGAACAGAATTTGCATCTGTCGAAACCATAGGATCGAGCCTGCTGTTGCCAAGCGCCATCGTCTTACCGTTCATGTCCAAAACGATATTTTGGTTTTCACGGCCAACGATCCACTTGGTGTAATCATCCACGACGATGTCATTTACGAGTTTGAGCGTTCCGCTTCCATACATGGCATCAGCCAGTTCGTCATCCGAGCTGATGGAAACAGAGGGTGCGGGATGTGTAGCATCCTTATCATACTGGTTATTGAAGCTGTCAGCTTCATTGGCATCCTGCGTGGCAAGGACTGTAATGCCGATGCCGTCGAGGGTCAGGCCCTGATACTCATTTCCGGCAGCCTCGTCCATTTTCGCCACGATTCTCAGTGCGGTATAGGGCTGGTTGGCTGCAAGCTTGATTTCGCCGTCAGGTGCGTAGTCCGTCAGGCTGCCCCAAATTTCAGCGCCGCTGCCATAGCCATAAACGCAGACTTCAATATCAAAGTCAATCACTTCTAGCAGTTTCTCATCGGCGTCAATGCCGGTGATGGCGATTTTTGCTTTCGCGTTCAGGTTGCCCTTGTTCACGACCGTGAAATCAGGGGTCATAAAGGTTGCGCCAGGCTCCCACAGGATGTCGGTCTTGCCATTTTTGTCACGGAAAGACAGTTTTCCGTTTTCCAAATCGGTGTAGGTGCTCAGCTCACTCATGTTGAACACCTTGGTGGCGGGCATTTCATAAAGGCCAATATCCAATGTACCGGACTGAATGGTGTTGATGCCGGAAGATACTTCATCTGTAAACCAGGCAAAGGTTGTGCCCACCAGCATGGAGCAGCACAGCAACAGAGAAAGAACGCTTCCAAACAGTGCTTTTTTGCTTGTTTTCATGATATTTTTCCTTCCTTTCCTTATTCAGAGGTTCATCCTCTTTCCCGGAGGGAAAGAGGATGCTCTATGTCAATAGTTGGGGTAGAGGCAAAAAGAAATAATTTTGGGTCGTGTCGGAGTGAAAGCTCCGGCACGATTTTTATGTATTGCAATACAGAATTCTATTTCTGAAGTTCCTGAAGTTACGCATACCGAAACAAAC
>JBGVGH010000143.1:0-3483 GCA_045121575.1 Faecousia sp. | reverse complement strand
AAGTCCTCCGGCACCTGGGAAAAGACCGCGTCCTGGGCCGCCGCGTGGTCTGCCCGGAAGCGGAGCATGGTCAGGGTCGTATAACGGGGGCCTGCCTTGCCGCTGCCCAGGCGGGGGGGGGTCTTTTCTTTCATTTTGCGGTATTTTTCCCCGTTTGCGGGGTTTTCGGTCAGGTAAAGCTTCCGCAGGTCCAGCGCCGTCACGTCGGGAACGAAGTCACCGTCGTGGTAGGGGGTCGCTTTGGGCTGCGGCTGGGGGGCGGTGGGATGGTAGTCGCTGGCTTTCACCGCAGGCGCACTGTCCATCGTGCCCAAGATCTCCGCCACCATGGCGGCCAATTCCTGTTTGTTCATGTTGGTCTCCTAATCCTTTTGTTTGGTAAATGATCGTTGTGGTTATCACCTTAACTAAGCAAAACACAAAATGTAGTAAAAGGTGACGTTTATTGGATAGCAAGACATATATAATGGCATCAAAGGAAGGTGCCAAATATGTCTAAAAAGAAAGCTCTGAGTTTCAGCCAGTTTATCAAGCGGTTTCCCAATGAAGAAGCTTGCGTGAAATACCTGTATGCAGTCAAATGGCCCAAGGGTTTTGTGTGCCCTGTATGTGGCCATCGGCATTGCTATGCTCTGAATGGCTATGGCCGCTACCAGTGCGCCAACTGCCGTCATCAGACCTCTCTGACCGCCAATACCGTCATGCACCGCAGCCACCTGCCTCTGACCAAGTGGTTCTGGGCGATCTACCTGGTGGCCTGTGACAAGCGCGGTATCTCCGCCCTTACCCTGGCAGGTAAGCTTGAGGTCAGCTATAAGACTGCCTGGTATCTCCTTCGCCGGATCCGAGCCGCCATGGAAATGCGGGATGAGCGTTACGTTTTGCAGGGAATCGTGGAGTTTGACGATTCCTACTTTGGCGCAGGCCGCAAGGGAAACATTCCCGGCAAAGGCGGACGCGCCAGAGGCAATCAGGCGGTCTTTGTAGCTGTTTCTAAAGACGAGAAGGGAAACCCCGCTTATCTGAGGATGCAGCTCACACCCAATGTCCAAAGCACTTCTATTGAGAGTTTTGCACGGAGCCGCATCGCTTACGGTTCCACTGTCCAAACCGATGGCTTTAATGCATACCGGAAGCCTCTGGCTGAATGCTATGACCATGAATGGGAAGTGTTCAATCCCGATGGCGAGTTGCTCAAATGGCTGCACCACATGATTGGAAACGCAAAGACTTTCATCAACGGTACCTATCACGGCACCAGCACCAAGCATCTGCAAATGTATCTCAGCGAGTTTTGCTACCGCTTTAACCGAAGAAAACTTCACGGAGCTATCTTCGACAGACTTTTGGTTGCTGTCGCTGGCTAAGACTATATTTTGTGCCGTGCTTACTAAAAGGGATAACCACAACGACCATTTACCTTTGGAAAGGATGAACCATATGGAGATCCGTTTTGCGAACGAGACTGACATTCCCGGTATGATCGGCCTGCTGCAGCAGGTGGGGGAGGTCCATCATCAGATCCGCCCCGACCTGTTCCGTTCCGGTGCCCAGAAATACGACGAAGCCGCTCTGAAGGAGCTGCTGCAAGACCCCGCCCGCCCCATCCTGGCGGCGGTGGAGGACGGCAGACTGCTGGGCTACTGCTTCTGCATCCTGAAGGTCACGGAGAATAACCCCGTGCTCATGGACGATAAGTCCCTGTATATCGACGACCTGTGCGTGGACGAAACCTGCCGGGGCAAGCATGTGGGCAAGGCCCTGTATGCGCGCGCCTGCGCCTACGCCAAAGAACTGGGCTGCCGCAGCATCACCCTGAACGTCTGGTGCGGCAACGACAGCGCCATGGCGTTCTACGAAAAGCAGGGCCTGAAGCCCCGGAATATCCATATGGAAGCGATTTTGTAAAATCTCTTGCCGCCTTCCCCCCTGGGGGGGAAGGTATTTTGCCCCACTTTTGGAGGACACAATATGCTCATCAAGAACCAAATCTACGAAGCTACCGTCACGGACTACACCGCCGAAGGCCAGGGCGTGGCCCATATCGAGGGCTGCGCGGTGTTCCTTCCCAATGCCATCGCGGGAGAAACGGTCCGGGTCCGCATCGAGAAGGCCCAGAAGACCTGGGCGGCGGGCAAGATCGTGGAGATCCTGGAAAAATCCCCCCACCGGGTCAACCGGGAGTGCCCTGTCGCCAAGCTCTGTGGCGGCTGTGATTTCTGGCACATGGATTACGAAGAGGAAGCCCGGCTGAAAGCCCACCGGGTGAAGTCCTGCCTGAACCGCATGGGCGGTGAAACCCTGGAGGAAGTGCCCATTCTGTCCGCCCCCACCTGCTATGGCTACCGCAACAAGGCCCAGTACCCGGTGGCGGCAAAAAAGGGCCGGGCCTACGCGGGCTTCTTCCGGGCAGGCACCCACGACGTGGTGGAAAACAAACGCTGCCGGATCCTTCCGGAGGAGACCGACGCGGTGAAGGATGCGGTAATGGATTATGTAAACCAATATCGGGTGAGCGTCTATGATGAGACTGCCCATCGTGGGCTGCTGCGCCACATCTACGTCCGCCGGGGCGTGGTGTCCGGGCAGGTGCTGGTGTGCCTGGTCTGCAACGGCGACAAGCTGCCGAAGGCGGAAGAGCTGCTGAAGCGGCTGAAAACCATCCCCGGCTTCACCACCCTGGTGCTGTCCGTCAACACCAAAAAGGGCAACGCCGTCCTGGGCGACCGGTTTATCACCCTCTACGGCCCCGGTTATATTGAGGATACGCTCTGCGGCCTGAATTTCCGCCTGTCTCCCCGGTCCTTCTACCAGGTGAACCACCACCAGGCCCAGCGGCTGTACCAGGCGGCCATCGACCAGGCCCGGATCACGAAAGACGACCTGGTGCTGGACCTGTACTGCGGCGTAGGCACCATCACCCTGGCCATGGCTTCGGCGGCAGGCAAGGTCATCGGCGTGGAGGTCATCCCCCAGGCGGTGGAGGACGCCAAAGACAACGCCAAGCGCAACGGCATTGAAAACGCGGAATTTTTCTGCGGCGACGCGGGCCAGGCGGCTCTGGAGCTGGAGAAAAACGGCGTAAAGCCGGATGTGATCGTGGTGGACCCGCCCCGCAAGGGCCTGAACGCGGACACCATCGAAGCCCTGCACCGGATGAGCCCCCGGCGGATCGTCTACGTTTCCTGCGACCCGGCCACCCTGGCAAGGGACGTGGCGTTGCTGAAGGAGCGGGGCTACGAGCTTCAAAACGCCATGGCCGCGGACCTGTTCCCCAGGTGCGCCCATGTGGAGTCGATTGTCGTATTAGGTGGGGAAAAAGACCGCTTAAAAATTAAGGTCGATACAGAGACGCTAGAAAGCTCAGGAAAGACCGCAACCAATGACGATATTAAAGAGTACATCCTGAACAAGTACGGATTTAATGTAACCAGTGCTTATATCGGACAAGTAAAAGCGAAGTTAGGTATAAGACAGCACGAA
>JBGVGH010000142.1:0-2897 GCA_045121575.1 Faecousia sp. | reverse complement strand
CATTGTAGGGCGAGGTCTTGACCTCGCCGACCTGTATCGTAATCAACAGTTCTATGCAAGACAGCAGGAACTCCCCCCAGTTGTCATCCTGAGCGGAGCGTAGCGGAGTCGAAGGATCTCGTGGGGAAAGGTGAGATTCTTCGACTCGCCTTCGGCTCGCTCAGAATGACACACTTGTTTGCTCTTGAGCGGTGGGGTCAAGACCCCACCCTACAATGGGCAAGTGGAAACAGCCCGACAAACCCAAATTTGTCAGGCAGCGGGCGACCACAGGTCGCCCCTACTGACAACTGATAACTGTGCTGTGGATTCTCCTCCGCAAAAACAGGTGTTTTTGTTGTGAATACATGAATATTGTACAAAAGTCATTTCCACTTTTTATAAATATTGCACAGGGTTTTCGTCGGAGGGCAGAATTTTACTTTTTTGACAAATTGGGCGTTGAAATTCCGAGCATCTTCGTGTATAATGTCACTTATTCCGGTGTGTCTTTCACCGAGAGAAGGTTTGGAGGGCAAATGCCTTCCCGAAAGGAGCAAATCACAACTATGTATACTGCCAACGCCATCCGAAATATCGTTCTGCTGGGTCATTCCGGTTCTGGTAAGTCCGCCCTGGCAGAGAGCCTGCTTTACATGACCGGTGCCATTGACCGTATCGGCAAGAACGCCGACGGCAACACCGTTTGCGACTACGACCCGGAAGAAATCCGTCGTAACATTTCCATCTCCACCTCTCTGGTGCCCCTGATTTACCACAATTGCAAAATTAATGTGCTGGACACCCCCGGCGGCTTTGATTTCTCCGGTGCCGTTGTAGAGGCGCTGCGGGCCGCTGACGCCGCCGTCATCGTGCTGTCCGCCAAGGACGGCATCACCGTGGGCTTTGAAAAGGCATGGAAATACTGCGAGGAGCGCAATATGCCCCGCTTTGTCTACATCTCCAAGGTGGACGAGGACAATTCCGATTACAACGCCACCTTTAACGCCCTGCGTGAAAAATACGGCAACAAAATCGCCCCTGTGGTGGTTCCCATCTGGAACGGCGACAAGAAAATCACCGGCATCATCGATGTGCTGAACAAGCGTGCCTACGAAATGCAGAACCTGAAGCGTGCGGAAATCGAAGTGCCGGAGGACAAAATCTCCGTCATTGAGGAATTTAACGATGCGCTGAAGGAATCCGTGGCCGAAACCAGCGAGGAATTTATGGACAAATTCTTCGGCGGCGAGGACTTTACTTACCGGGAAATGATTACCGGTATGCACAAGGGCGTTCTGGAGGGTACCCTGTATCCCGTGCTGTGCGGCTCCGGCGTCACCTGCCTGGGTAGTCTGATGCTGATGGACCACATCATCGACCTGCTGCCCAACCCCGTGGAAGGCAACTACCACAAGGCCACCACCGCCGACGGCAAGGTGGAGGAGTTTGTGGTGTCCCCCGGCGGCGTGCCGTCTGCCTTCGTATTTAAGACCGTTTCCGACCAGTACGGCAAATATTCCTTCATCAAGGTGCTCTCCGGTGCCATCACCTCCGACACCACCCTGGTCAATTCCCGTACCGGCGAAACCGAGAAGCTGGGCCGTCTGTACGCCATGTGCGGCAAAAAGGCCACCGAGGTCAAGGAACTGACCTGCGGCGACATCGGTGCCATCGGCAAGATGGATAAGGTCAAGACCGGCGATACCCTGTGCGACCCCCGTAAGGTGGTCTCCCTGAAGGGCATCCCCTACCCCGCCCCCTGCTACTCCATGGCCATCGTCCCCAAAACCAAGGGGCAGGAGGATAAGATTGCCGCGGGCCTGGCCCGTCTGAACGAGGAAGACCCCTCTTTCCGTCTGGTGAACAACGCCGAGACCAAGCAGATGGTGCTCTCCGGCACCGGCGACCAGCAGCTGGATGTGCTGGTATCCAAGCTCAAGGGCCGCTTCGGCGTGGAAGCCTCTCTGGTGCCCGCCAAGGTTGCCTACCGGGAAAAAATCAAAAAGACCGTCCAGGCCCATGGCCGCCACAAGAAGCAGACCGGCGGCTCCGGTCAGTTCGGTGATGTTTGGGTGCGCTTTGAGCCTCAGGAGGAGCAGGACGATTTGATTTTCGCTGAGGAAGTGTTCGGCGGCAGCGTGCCCCGGAACTTCTACCCCGCCGTGGAAAAGGGCCTGCAGGAAGCAGTCCAGAAGGGCCCCCTGGCCGGTTATCCTCTGGTGAACCTGAAGGCCGTGCTGTACGACGGCTCCTATCACCCCGTGGACTCCAACGAAATGGCCTTTAAGATGGCCGCCATTCTGGCCTATAAGGAGGCCATGCCCAACGCGGGGGCTACCTTGCTGGAGCCCATCGGCGCGCTGTCGGTTTCCGTCCCGGAGGCTTATGTGGGCGATGTGATGGGCGATTTGAGCAAGCGCCGGGGCCGTCCCATGGGTATGTCCCCTGACGCCGACGGCAACACCGTCATCGAGGCAGAAGTTCCCATGGCAGAGATGGGCAGCTACGCCATCGACCTGCGGGCCATGACCCAGGCCAGAGGTTCCTTCACCCTGGAGTTTGTCCGCTACGAGGAAGTTCCCAAGGCCAACCAGGCAAAAATCATTGCTGACGCCCAGGGTAACGACTGATTTCCATAAAACGCAGGGGCCTGCCGCCACGGCAGGCCCCTCTTTTGTGCAGAATCAGGAATTAGGAGTTAGGGGCAGCGCCCCGCCAAATTGGGGTTTGTCGATTTGTTTCCACCAGATTATTGTAGGGTGGGGTCTTGACCCCGCCGATTGGTTTGTTCTTTTGCTACGTAACAAATATTTCGATACCGCTCGGCGAGGTCAAGACCTCGCCCTACATTTCGTTTTCCTAAACAGCCCGACAAATTTCAATTTGTCAGGCACTTCTGTTTTCGTGATGGCCGC
>JBGVGH010000141.1:0-1755 GCA_045121575.1 Faecousia sp. | reverse complement strand
CGCACCACAGGAACTTTTGAAGCAGTACGTCCAGAGCCAGAACTTTACCAGCACCGCCGACATCATGGCAGCCATGAAGGATATGTTCCGGGATGTCATCCAGCAGGTCATGGAAGTAGAGATGGACGAGGAACTGGGCCGAGAGCGATGCCAGCGGGCTACGGATCCCGAAAACACCTCTCCCAACTACCGAAATGGCTACTCTCAGAAGACCGTCAAAACACAACTGGGTGAGATTGACATCAAGGTTCCCCGTGACCGTAAGGGCAACTATGAGCCCAAAATCATCAGCAAATATGACCGCAATGCTGAAGGCATGGAGGATAAAATCCTGTCTCTGTATGCCTGCGGCATGAGCCAGCGGGATATTGCTGAGCAGATCAAAAGCATGTATGATGTGGAGATTTCCCCGGAGCTGGTAAGCAAGATCAGCGAGAAGATCATGCCGGAAGTCACCGCCTGGCAGAACCGGCCGTTGGAAAGCGTGTACCCCTTCGTCTTCATGGATGCCATCCACTACAAGGTAAAAGAGGATCACCGGTATGTGACCAAGGCTGCCTATGTGGTGTTAGGGATCACCATGGAAGGTAGAAAGGATATCCTGGGTGTCTGGATTGGCGAGCATGAGAGCAGCAAATTTTGGCTAAGCGTGTTGAATGACCTCAAAAGCCGGGGTGTTTTGGACGTGTATCTGTTCTGCACAGATGGTCTGTGCGGAATGATACAGGCCATTGCAGCGGTGTATCCCAAGTCCCGTTTGCAGCGGTGCATCGTCCATCAAATCCGCAGTTCCACCAAATACGTCAGCTACAAAGACATCAAGCAGGTCGTGGCAGATTTGAAGAAAGTCTACACGGCAGTGACATTGGAAGAGGCAGAAACCAATCTTGGCATCTTCGCGGACCGCTGGCGCAAACAGTATCCTTCCTGCGTGAAAAGCTGGGAAGAAAATTGGGAAGTTTTAAACACCTTTTTCGAATACCCTCCGGAGATTCGGAAAATCATATATACGACGAATATCATCGAAGGGCTGAACCGCCAGTTCCGGCAGATCACAAAGAACAAGCCGTCTTTTACAAATGACGATTCTCTGCGCAAGATGCTTTATCTGGCGTCTCAGCGCATCGTGAAGCACTGGCATGCCAGATACCAAAATTGGGATTTGGTCCTCTGTCAGCTGGAGATCATGTTCGCCGACCGCAGCGCGGGCTGACTCCCTTGCCTTAGTATTCCACGGCAGTTGTTCCGGCATTCATGCCTTGCGGCACGCATACCGGACAACTTGCCGTCAGAGTTCGGCTGACAAGGGATTCACCCTCAACTCCGAGCGCTTCCCAGACACCATTCCTGACTTTGTCGAAAATCGCTTACACAAAATTTTCTGCCGGGCCTCCAAAGAGAAGACCGAAGAGTAAAATCAAGGCCGCCCATCTGTTGGCCTTGATTCATGCTCGTGAACAATTTCGGTTGATGCCCTTATGCGGGGGGACTTTTCCGCGCCGGGGTTTTGCTATGATGTAACCGCCAAAGCTGGTGGTCAACGTTTCTGCTTATGGGAAACGCTTGTCCCATTTCTCTGTCAAAGCCAGTTTTTCTTCCATTGCACGGTCCCTCTTTTATCGAATCGACGCGCCCATGTTTTCAGCGCCGGATCTCTTTCTATTTCGCCGGGGTCCATAACGGCTCCCGCGAAAACCGTCCCGGCCAGCGCCGCCTTTTCAAAGCAGGCGGTAAAAAACGGCAGCGAGGAGCGTC
>JBGVGH010000140.1:0-17534 GCA_045121575.1 Faecousia sp. | reverse complement strand
AGGTCAGCAGGTCACCCCAACTGTCGTTGTAGCCATAGGAATAGGTGCTGTAAAGTGTTGTGGGCGTAGCTCCAGCGGCTGTCAGGGCGTAGGTTTTCTTTAGAAGAATGTTGCCTGCATCGTCGTAAGAATAAATATAGGCATACTGATAGGCTTTGGTATTATTATACTAGATACGCTCGATTCTGTCCAGTTCATCATACACATAATTTACAACAAAGCCGTGGCCATTTCGTCGTTTATCTAAAATCGGAGTCCTCCTTTTCATAAGAGGGGCTCCGTTTTTTCTTTACAGGCTGTTTAGATGGGCGGACAGGCGGAAGTGTTCCGCTTCCTGCTGAATCTCCATGGTTCCGTTGTACTTTTCCACGCAGCGGCGGACATTTTGCAGGCCGTAGCCGTGCTCCTTCCCCCGGGGGCGCTTGGCATACGCCGGGGCGCAGGGGTTTTCAATTTCATAGAACAGAATATCATTATGGGTTTTCAGCTTCATGTGGATGCTGCGCTGTCCTTCGGGAAGGGCCGCGCAGGCTTCGATGGCATTGTCCATGGTGTTTCCAATCAACACATACAGGTCAACGGCGGTGACAAACAGCTCCCGGGGCACCTGAATGTCCAGTGTCAGGGCAATACCCAGATTGCGTGCCGACTGGGCATATTCATTGAGAATGACGCTGACCACCCGGTTGTCCACATCTACCACGCAGGAAACCGCATCCAGCATGGACTGGATTTGGGCAATGGCCGCGCCGGATTCGTCGGTTTGAACGGCACGGAGATATTTTTGAATATCGTGCCACAAGGCCCTCGTTTCCTCCTGCTGAATCCGAAACTGCTCATAGTATTCCTGCTGCATGGCGTAGTGATGCTCCGCAAGGAGCTGTTCCCGTTTTTCCTGTTCCTGAACGGCAATGCGGTTGATGAAATAAAACAGGGTCATATCCGTGTACAGCAGCCCCAGCAGAACCAGCACATAACCGAGCGACAATTCCCGGCCGTGCGCCAAAATGTCCCAGGAAAGCAGAAGGCACAGTGCTGCGCTGATAACCCAGCAGGGAACGGCCGGCAGCAGCTGCCGCAGGGACGCCCCCACATATTTCCGGCGGCCGATGAGATGGACGCACATAACCATTCCAAACAGGGCAATGTGGGCAAACACCATGTACAGTTCCCGGACAGGCCCTGCGGCCATAAATACCTCCGGGCCGAATCCCATGTTCAGCAGCACCGTGGACACCAGCAAATCGGACAAAACCACCAGCGCCAGAAACAAGACGGTGGCCGCCATGCCGCCCGGCGCTTTGCACAGAAACAGCGTGTATGCCAGTGCAAACAGAAGCACGGCCCAGATGGAAATGCGGACATAAGAGTTTGTAATCAGCAGGGACAGCGGCACCATCAGCAGCCCCGCGAGGATATAGGCAACCGGCATTCTCCACCGGGGCTGGCTTCGTTTTTGAAACATACTGCTGTAAAGCAGATGGGCCAGCCAGATTTCGGCGGCAACGCAGGCGGTTTCGATGAAATAATACATTTTATCTCCCCAAATACACATGAAATTCCCGGTCAAAGTCCCGCTGCCTGCGCTGGCTCATGGGAATGGAAACGCCGTTTGTCAGCTGGACGCTGGCGGCAGAAGCTGCCTTTACATGGGAAAAGTTAACAAGATAGCTTTGGTGGGGCATTCCGAAACAGCCGCCGGGAAGCTGGGTCAAAATCTCTTTCAGCGTGCTGCGGTATGTCCATTCGGAATCCCGGGTGTGGAGAATGACATGGTGGTTAAAGACCTCGAAATAGTAGATATCCTCCAGACGGAACACACGGCAGGCCCCATCAGCGGACAGAACAAACCGATTTGCCCGCACCTCCCGAATGGCGGAGTCCAGGACGGGAAACAGCACACTTTCCGAAACCGGCTTTACAAGATAGCGGTAAGCAACGCCATAGCCGCGGATGGAATAGGCAGTGCTGGCGGTGAGAAACAGGATAAGGGGTTTGTTTTGTCGCTGCAGCAGCTGCCGGGCGATTTCAAAACCGTTGGGGGCGGGCATTTCAATGTCCAAAATCGCAATGTCAAAGTCGATTTCGCTGCGGTAAAGCTCAGCGGCAGACGCAAAGCAGAAAATTTCCAGGGCGCGCCCCTTGTCATAAGCCCGCAATAAATCGTAAATCAGCTGCAAATCGCCGCTGTCATCATCACAAACCCCGATTTTCATTCCATCACCTCCCCACTTTTCCTGATGGTATTATACATCCCACCGGCGGGCAATGCAAGCACTCCCCTGACCGCTTACGCCGCCAAAACGACCACTTACGCCAGAACGGTTGACTTTTGGACTCCGCCTGTATATCCTGAAATCAGGATAAGAATTGGGCGAGGTGTTTTTATGCTGCTGAAACGGATTTCTCTGGCGCTGGCTGGGTACATTCTGCTGCTGTGTCTTTGCTCCTGCGCTTCTCCTGTAGAGGAACAACGGCAATTTGTAGCGCGGAAAGCCTGCCTTGTTGCCGATGATGGCTGGGCATATGTGTTTACCAGCAAATATGCGGAGGGGGACGCGGATTTTGGCTCCGCTTCCGACACTTATGTGCCGTTTACATTTTACGGAATCAACCTCCGCTATCGGTATTCGCAGGCATACACCACAGAGTACCCAACAACCGACAACACCGGCCAGACCGTTATGAAGCAGGTTCTGCAAAGCACCCTGATTCTGGGCAATTCCGACAGTCAGGCCGAGCGGGAAGACATGGACAAAATTGCCCAATATCTGGGATATGAGCGGGACGGAACCTATTATTCCACGACGGAGCTGTTAAGCCTGACCGAAACGGATTTGGGTTTTACCTGCCTGGACGGGGAAATGTTTCTCAGTCTGATGCGGCAGTGTCTGGAATCGGAGCCAACTGCCCCCGGCCCCTATCCGCTTCTCCCCTCCTGGGCGCTTTTTACCGAGCCGGTTTATCTGGATGACTACAAATTTCAGATTGGCCTGATTGGCGGCTTTGGCACGGTGGAGGTTCTGGTACTGGATGTGCTATACCGAACGGGAGAGGGTCTGACGGATTATGTGCAGCTTTATGACCTGGTGTGCGCCGGCACAGCAACGGCGGAGCAGGTTCTGCTGCTGGACACCCTCCGGGAAATTGAACAGGGCGTCGCCGCCAGCGGAGATTTGCTGTGGGGTCAGGATAAATACGGCGGGCAGGAAATCTCCGGTATCCGGCTGGAACGGCTCTATGGGATGCTCAAAAACATTTCCATCAATCAATATCAGAACTACATTGTAAATTCACACTAAGAAAAAACGGGGCCCCGACCCGGCGAAAGCCGGGCCGGGGCTTCCGGTTTATGGGAGGGGCGAGAAAAACATGATTGTTTGCAGGGATATTTTGAAGCAATATGGCCGCCAGGTGGTGCTGGCGGACTTTTCCTGTGAATTTGCGGATACGGGCTTTTACCTGCTGTATGGAGAAAGCGGCAGCGGGAAAACCACTTTCCTCAACATTTTGTCCGGGATGCTGCCCTTTGACGGTGGAACGGTCACGGTCAATGGAACGGCCTTTCACACGCTGGTCGAGCCGGGGCGCGGGGGGATTGATTTTGATTACATCACCCAGGATACATTTTTTGCGGATTTTCTCACCGTTTTCGACAATCTGCGCCTCATTTCCCAGGACGATACCCGCATTGCGGAAGTATTGAAGCGCTTTGGTCTGGCAGAAGCCGGAAATCAGTATCCGGCCACCCTTTCGGGCGGCGAACGGCAGCGCCTTGCCTTTGCCCGGGCCTGCCTGTCCGGGAAGAAGGTGCTGTTTCTGGACGAACCCACGGCATCTTTGGATGAGGAAAACAAAAAGGCGGTCTTTGAACTGCTGCACCGGATGAAGCAGGACACACTCATCATCTGTTCCTCCCACGATGCGGTGGCGAAGGACTATGCGGACGAAACCATTGCATTTGAAAAATGCCCACAAACCCGGGATGTGCAGCCTGCACCTCCGCTTCCCCAAAGGCGCTGCAAAGCCCCGGGGAAACCAAAAAGTGCCCATTGTATGCGCTATCTTTCAAAGTGGTTTACATCCAGCAAACGCACCCAGCGCTCTGACTGGAAATTCTGCTTCTTTCTGGTCCTTGCTTTTCTGCTGCTCATGCTGGGAGATCTGCCTGCGCACAAGCAGGAAATGAATCTGGCGCACAGTTACCGGGTCAATGCGCTGGTGCTGACAACCTGTTCCAAAGAAGGCTCGGATTACGCCACGCTTGAAAAGATGCCCGGCGTCAAAAAGGTGGTACTGTCCTATGGAGGCAGCACGCCCATGGGCGTTGATTCTCCTGTTGCAGATGGAAGCGGCATGCTCCTCCTCCCCGATTACGAAATTTCTCTGTATACCCTTCCTTTTGAGCGGGAGTTTTTCCCTCTGGCAGGAAAAATTGCATACGGCAGCTATTTCACGGCAGAAAATCAGGTGCTTTTGTCCAATGCAGAAGCGGAAAAGTTAAGCCCCGGCAACCATGAAGCGCTGATTGGCAGCACCATTACGAAAAACATCTATTCTCTGGGGGATACCCGTTTTGAAATTGTGGGCGTGCTGGGAAAGCTGAACGAGTTCGAGAAAAATTACCTGCTGTCGCTGGAAATGGAGGACGGGGGCATTTACTTTAACAGCCGACTGACACAGCGCTTCGTGGATGACAACAGCTATTATCGCAGCGGTCAGCGCACCTATCACCTCTATTTTGATTCCTATGGGGAACTGTCCTCTTTTTACAGCCGCTACCACGATACTTTTGAAAGCAAAGGTGAACATCTGAGCCTGGCCACAAGGCTGAATGTGGGCAAACAGATGGATATGCTGCAAATGATGGCCATTGTTCTGCTCCCCCTCTCCGCCTTTATTACCCTGTTTACCATTTTGTTCTATTCCAGCCTGCTAAAAACGGAAATCGCCTATAACAACCGGTTTATTGCCGTGTTTGAATATGCCGGCTACGGAATAAACGGCGTAATTTCCCGGCTGGCGCTGCTTTATGTGGTGAAATTGCTCATTCTGTCGGCCATATCCTTTCTGGCGGCGTTTGCCACTGCCCAAATGGTCAACGGGCTGAACCGGTCGGTGGTTTTCATTGGATTCCAGCCCTTTACGGTGAACCTTCCCATTCTGGCGGCCTTCGTTTTGCTGGTGGCGGTGTGCGCGCTTGCAGGTGCTTTTGTATCGCTGCGCCGGTTGCGGATAGGCTCCTGGTATGACAATTTGATTCACCAGCGGGATTTGCTGCAAGGAGGGCAATTATGATTCTGGAACTGAAAAACATCCGAAAAGAATATGACCACCCGGTTCTGAAAGGCATCTGCCATATCTTTTCCTCCGGGAAGCTGTATGTACTCAAAGGTGTCAGCGGGTGCGGCAAAAGCACGCTGCTGAATATCATCGGTGGAATCGAACCGTTTTACTCCGGCGATGTGATTTTGGATGGAAAGCGGCAGGCGCACGGAAGCGATGGGCAAAGAAATGCCTGCGGCTATATCTATCAGCAGAGCCTGCTGCTTGCGGGGATTACCGTGCGGGAAAACCTGCGGCTCATCCAAAATGGCGATAACCGCATCGCTATCTTGTGCAGTGAATTGGGCATCACGCCACTGCTGGACAAATACCCGGAGGAATTATCCGGCGGCGAGCGTCAGCGGGTTTCCATTGCCCGGGCGCTTCTGCGGGACGCCCAAATTTTGCTGGCGGACGAGCCCACCGCCTCCCTGGATGATGCCAATTCCAGGCGGATTGCAGACTTGCTTGCGGGCCTGCGTGCGGAGAACCGCATCCTCATCGTGGCGACCCACGAGCATTACTTTGATGAATACGCGGACGAAATCATCGATTTGAAATACGGCGTCATCGAGAAAATCCGGGAAAGAGAATCCGGCTGCAAGGAACAGCCGCTTCCCGCCGTGGAGAAATCGCAGTCAAAGGCCAAACCCATCCGCTTCATCCAATTCAACCTGAAGCGGGGAAAAAGCAGTCTGCGGCCGCTGGCGCTGCTGCCGTTGGCCCTGATTTTTACGATTATCATGCTTGTTTCCACGGTGCAGAACTGCTTTTCTGGCGAGTATTACCGCTTCATCAAACAATCCTACCCCATCGAAGCATTCAACCTCCGGCGTAACCGGTACGAAGCTGCACCTGCATCCATGTATAAGAACAACCTCCTCATTTATGAGCAATACCAGATTACAGAGGGCAATGTGACAGCGTATTACCTTGCAGAAAAGCCTGACAGCGTCCTGGCAATTGACGGCATGCTGGAATACGGCAGCTTCCCGGCTGGTGCTGACGAAATCATCATCAGCAGCACCTATGCGGCAACGGAACTTCACGCCGGAGAAAATCTCAAAGGCTGCATCGGGCGTAAGGTTTCCTTTTGTGGAAAGGAGTTTACCGTCAGCGGCATCCTTTACAAAATTGACCGTTCTGTTGATGCCGAAAAAGGAAACCGAAATGATGGATTTTACAGCTATCTGTTTTCGGACATCTACTACACGGATGTGGAAAAGGCAGAGGGTGCCTTGATTTTCGTCCCCTACCAGAGCCTGAAAGCCCTGGGCGTGCCGAGGACTGACAATGCGCAGCTCCGATGCTCCTATCGAGGGCTATTCGATGATGATACCACCTGTGCCGCTATCAAAGCCATCGCCCTTGGGGCAAATCATTCCCCAGGTTCGTCCATTGCGCAGGACTTTACGCTCAATCTATTTGAAGCCCAAATTCGGGATGCACAATCCACAGTAAACATCATAAGCGCCATTTTCAGTGGCATTTTGCTGGTCTGCTTTGTGATTGCCTGCGTGTTTATCAGCGCGCAGGTGCAGCTGGAGCTGTTCTACCGCAGGAAAGAACTGGGCTTTCTGCAAATCTTCGGCCTGCCCAAAAAGCAGCTGAAGGCTCTGGTTTTAACCGGGTATGCACTGAAAATTTCCCTTTCCGCACTGTTTTCTGCTGTTCTTTACGCTGTATGCCTGCTGGTATATTACTTTTTGACCGGGCATCGGGTATTTTTTAATTTCCTGCATACCCTGGCAGCGGCGCTTTTCATTGCGGCATTCTATATTCTTGCTGTCCGCAGGTCTATATCGAAATTCCTCAGGGGCAGCATTATTGAGTTGATTACGCACTAATCATTTCAAAATGCAATTGTCAAGCAAACATCTTACACTTTAGAATTGTCTTTCGCCGTTTGGGGGTATCGGAAAAAGTCTGGCTGTCAAGGGAAAAACTGGAACTGAAAACAAAATTGTGGTGTGTCACAGACGCACCACTTTTTCTTTTTCCTTGACAGCTGCGCCTTTTCCCGATGGGTTTTGGGCGTCGAAAGACAATCTCAAAGAGAAAAATCAGAAAAAGTGTAAAAGATTTTTTCAAAGGGGAAGGTTTCTCTTCCCCTTTGGCTTTTACAATGCCACCAGCAAGGCAAGAAGGGAGGTGCCAATATGCCGAAAATGTTGACCATTAAGGACGCCGCAGCCGAAACCGGCCTGACCTACAGCTGTCTGCGCCGCTGGATTCTCGAAGGTCGGTTCCGGCACTATGTAAAGGCCGGCAACCGCGTCTACATCAACATGGAAAAGCTGGAAGAATTTCTGAACAACGCACAAGCCAGCAACTAACAAAAATGGGCCTCACCGGCAAATGCTGGCGAAGCCCATGGCACGAGATTGTCCTGCGACAATTCCAAAAGAAACGAGGTATATTTTATGGCAACAATGAAACGGCGGGGCAATTCTTACCTCATCCGCTGCTATGACGGTTATGACCACAAAGGCAAGCAAGTGGAGAGAACCATGACCTGGAAGATTCCGGAAGGAATGTCCGACGCAAAAGCTGAAAAGGAGGCTCTGCGGCAAGCCATTCTTTTCGAAGAGGATATTCGCAATGGGAATGTGCCGGAAGCCAAAATCAAATTTGCGGATTTTGCCGAAAAATGGATGAGCGACTATGCCCAGGTACATCTGCGGCCAGGAACTGTAATCGATTATCAAGCCCTGCTGGTACGCATCAACAAGGCAATCGGTCATATCTACTTAGACAGGCTCCGGCCCACCCATCTGACCGCCTTCTACCGGGATTTGGGGGAAATTCAAAAAAAGAGCAGTTACGCGGCTTCTGTCGATTTAAAGGCCCTTCTCAAGGCCAAGGGCTACACACAAGCCGCATTAGCCAGAAAAGCACAGATTTCCACCGGAACCGTTGAAAGTGCCGTCCGCGGAAACAGCGTGGCTGAGAAGTCCGCTCTTTCCATTGCAAAAGCCTTGAATGTGAATGTAAAGACAATTTTCAAGGCGCAAAATGAAGCCAAACGCATTTCAGGTCAAACCATTTTGCACTATCACCGGTTGATTTCCTCCATGCTGAACACAGCGGTGCAATGGCAGTACATCCCTTCCAATCCGGCGGAACGGGTCAAGGCGCCGAAATCCAGCACCAAACGAGCCGCCTATCTGGATGATGAGCAGGCCATCGAGCTTCTGACATTACTGGACGACCAGCCCATCCATTACAAAACCGCCGTCATTGTCCTGTTGTTTACAGGTATGCGGCGCGGCGAGCTGCTGGGGCTTCAATGGGACGATATTGACTTGGAGCGGGAAATTATCAAAATCCAGCGCGCCAGGTTGTATCTTCCCAAGCAGGGCTCTGTTTTGGATGAAACAAAAACAGAGGGCAGTAATCGTGTCATCCGGGTTCCGACGACGGCAGTCGAGCAATTACTTTCCTATCGAAAATGGCTGAAAGGCGAGCTTCTGAAAATCGGTCAGCCACTGCAGGAAAACAGCCCGGTGTTCCGGACGCAAAACTTCACCCCCATGCATCCGGACTCTCTGACCAACTGGTTCGCCAAATTCATCAAGACCACTCCCCTTCCGCAAATCCATATTCACAGCCTGCGACATACCAACGCAACCCTGCAAATCGCAAACGGTGTGTCCGTCACCACGGTGGCCGGCAATCTGGGACACAGCAATGCAAACACCACAACCAAGGTTTATGCCCACTCGATTCAAAGTGCCGCCGCAGCTTCCGCAGAGCTGATGGACACGCTTTTGTCCCCGGTTCGTAAAAACGCATGATACTGTCGTGATAATGGCAATTTTGCAATAACGGACAAGCAACGGACAAACTTTTTTCGGGCTTCATAAAAAGGGGCAAAAAATTAGAAAAACACCCAGAATCTTACGATTCTGGGTGTTTTTCTGGTACGCCGAAAGGGACTCGAACCCCCGACCTACTGATTCGTAGTCAGTCACTCTATCCAACTGAGCTATCGGCGCATGTGCACTCTTGAGCGCTTGGATATAATAGCATATCCAAGAGAAAAATGCAAGCATTATTTTCTCAATTTTCGAAAAATTTTTCACAGAAAGGCGGCCGCAAGGCACTTTATTCGGTGCGGAGTGCTTCCACAGGGTCTTTCTTTGCTGCGCTTCTGGAGGGAATCATACCCGCAATCAGCGTCAGCAGCACACTGATACCCACCAGAATTGCCGCCGCGCCCACAGGCAGGATGGCATCCAGATTGGGAATGCCGGTCAGGCTGTTGATGATGGCATTGATGGGGATGCACAGCAGATATGTCACCACAACGCCCAGCAGGCCCGAGGCAAAGCCGATAATCACCGTTTCCGCGGTGAACATGCTGGAAACATTCTTCTTGGAGGCGCCGATGGCCCGGAGGATACCGATTTCCTTGGTGCGCTCCTGGACGGAAATCAGAGTAATGACGCCAATCATAATGGAGCTGACCACCAGAGAAATGGCCACGAAGGCAATCAGCACATAGGTAATGGCATTGATAATGCTGGTCACAGAGGAGAGCATGATGCCGATATAGTCGGTATATTTGATTTTGTCCAGCTCATCCCGGCCCTCATTGTATTGGGAGATGCTGTCCTCAATCACATCCTTGTTGGCAAAGGAGGAGGCATAGATGTTGATGTTGGAAGGCTCTTCCAAATCCACATAGCCCAGTTCCAGCAGGTTTTCCTCATAGCTGGATTCGGAGAACTCCATGATTTCGTCGTAATACTGGGCGCACTGGCTGTCGGTATAGGTTGCCAGCTCCGCCGTCAGCGCAGCGGTAAGCTGCTCCGGCGTCATGGCCGCCATCTGCTGCTGCACCTGCTGGGCATACTGCTGCTGCACCCGCTGCGCAACCATCTGGCGGAAAATCTCCGTGACCTCTTCATCGCTCATGTTGGCAACATAGGCCGCCACTTCCTGAGCGTTGACACCCATCTGGGCAGTCAGGGCATCCACCATGGTCTGCTCCATATCCGCACGGGTCATGCCCGCCATGGTCTGATTCACGGACTGCTCCAAAAATTCCGGGGAAGGAATGCTCTTGATGCGGATATAGGCCGCTGCCTGGTCCCGCTGGTTCATGGACTCCAGATAGGCCCGCAGCTCCGCTGCCTTCTGGGCTTCGGTCAGCTTGCCGCCAGCCTCCTTGAAGGGCAGGCCCGTCAGCACATCGATGCCGGGATTCTCCTGCTGGAAGCGAATGGCATCCGACTGCTGGGACTGGGAAATCACATACTGGGTTAGAGCCTTGGTATAGCCGATGGAGCCGGTGAGCATAGTGGCGGTGGCGTTTTCATTGGGGCGGATAATGCCGGTGACACGCAGCTTCAGAGCGTTGTCATACAGGTAGCGGATGCCCGCGTCCGTCTCCCGCAAATCCCGGTACAGACCCGTGGCCTCGTCATAGACAAAGCAGGAGGAATTGAGGATGACCCGGTATTCCTGGCCGCAAATCTCCTCATAGCTCCAGCTATCCTCGGTGATTTCCAGGGGGGTGCCGTTGATGGCGGCGTCCATGATTTTGTCAATGTCTTCATCGGGAAGCAGGCCCATGGCGTACAGACTCAAATCGTCCAGCTCGTTGTTCTTGTCCAGCACCAGCACGATTTCATCGTAGCTGTTGGGCCAGGAACCGTAGACCACATCATACTGGTGCTGCAGCACAGAGCTGACCGGGGCGCCATCCTTGCCCTCCAGCATTTCCTGCCAGAGGCCAACCATGTTCTGCCGCATGGAGCTGCCGGTGGACATCACAGAGCCAATCACACCGGAGCCGCCGCTCATCATAGAGGAAATGTCCGCGCCCATATACTGGGCAATCATGCCGCTGAGCAGCTCCTGGGTATCGGAGTGGATGATGCTGCCGTCCGGGTTTTTGGTATAGACCAGGAGCGGCAGGTTGTAGCTGTACTGAATGCCGCTGACGGCGGGATAAAGAGTGGAGTTTTCGTCTGCCATCTGGCTGTCCAGATACTCCTTAAAGGCCCGCAGGTCATTTTCCCGCACATCCATGCTGTTGAGGGCGTTCATCATATTGTAGATGGCGGCTTTTTTGTAAACCGCATCCTGCCCATGGGTGGTGTTTTCTCCGTTCATGCCCATGAAGGTGGACATGAGCGACGACATATCCACCACACTCTCCTGAATGGACAAAGGATAAGAGGACAGCGCCTCCTCCTGCACCGTGTCGATGTAGGCGGTCATACCCTGGGAGATGGCCAGAATCAGGGCGATGCCGATGATGCCGATGGAGCCGGCGAAGGCCGTCAGCACCGTTCTGCCCTTCTTGGTAAACAGGTTCTTCAGCGACAGCATAAACGCCGTGGCAAAGGACATGGAGGGCTTTTTCACCTTGGCCGGGGTCTTTTCCGGGACAGCCTCCACCTCCCGGTCCGTCACCGGCATGGAATCGTCCATCACCACGCCGTCCAGCATCCGGATGATGCGGGTGGAATACTGCTGCGCCAAATCCGGGTTGTGGGTCACCATCACCACCAGCCGGTCACGGGCCACTTTTTTCAGAATCTCCATGACCTGGACGCTGGTTTCCGTATCCAGTGCGCCGGTGGGCTCGTCAGCCAGAATGATGTCCGGGTCATTCACCAGGGCACGGGCGATGGCCACCCGCTGCATCTGTCCGCCGGACATCTCTGTGGGCTTCTTTTTCAGCTGGTCGCCCAGGCCCACTTCCTCCAGCGCCTTTTTCGCCCGCTGGCGGCGCTCCTGCTTGGGCACGCCGGAGAGGGTCAATGCCAGCTCCACATTCTGCAATACGGTCTGATGAGGAATCAGATTGTAGCTCTGAAACACGAAGCCGATGGAATGATTGCGGTAGGCATCCCAGTCCCGGTCCTTGAAGTCCTTGGTGGAGCGGCCATTGATGATGAGATCGCCCGATGTATACTGGTCAAGGCCGCCGATGATATTCAGCATGGTGGTCTTGCCGCAGCCGGAGGGGCCAAGGATGGAAACGAACTCATTTTCCCGGAACCGCAGGTCAACTCCCCGCAGGGCGTGAACCTTGCCGTCACCTGCCGGGTAGTCTTTTACAATTTGCTTTAATTCCAGCATAAAATCAACCTTTCTGAACGAAATACAAAATATGTCGTCGGCTACATTTTACCAGTTTAGGCGTAAATCTTGTGTCCTATCTGTAAATTTTTTTCAAAAACAGGGAACTTTTTTGAAAGTGTCAGTTTCTTCGGCGAAAATCCCCCTCTTTCTCCGATTTCCCCTTGCTATTTTCGCCGGAAGCGGTTATAATAGGCCGGTAAAATATGATTGGAGGTCATGAACATGGCTGTTAAGATTGAAAAAGAGACCATCATCGGAGATGTGCTGGACATCGCCCCCCACGCTGCGCCTTTGTTCTTCGCCATCGGCATGCACTGCCTGGGCTGCCCTTCCTCCCGTGGTGAAACCGTGGAGGAAGCCTGCATGGTGCACGGCATTGATGTGGATCCCTTCCTGGCACAGCTCAACCACTTCCTGGAAGCCTACGAGGCTGACCAGCAGAGCAAGGCTGAATAATCCGGCGATGCCATCCCGTGAGCCGGGATGGCATTTCTTTTTGGAGGAAACTGTATGAACCTTCCCCTCTCTCCCCGGTTGCTGGCCTGCGCCGGGTTTGTGGCAAAGGGCGACCGGGTGGCGGATGTGGGCTGTGACCATGGGTATCTGTCCATTTATCTGCTGAAAAACGGCATTGCTTCCTTTGCCATCGCCTCTGATATTAACCACGGCCCCTTGCAGGCGGCGATGCAAAACGCCCAAAAATACGGCGTGGCGGACAAAATGAGCTTTCACCTGTCCGACGGCGTGCAGAAGATCCCCCGCGACTTTGATACGCTGGTGTGCGCCGGCATGGGCGCTGCCACCATGATTTCCATACTGGAGGCCGCCCCCTGGCTTAAAGAAAGCCAGTATCGGCTGATTCTCCAATGCCAAATTAAAACCCACCTGCTGCGGCGGTATCTGTCGGAAAACGGCTGGCGCATTACAGAGGAAACCCTGCTGCGGGACGGTAAATTTCTCTACACGGTGCTGGAAGCGGTGTGGCAGCCGGGCTATCCGTCCTTAAGCGCCGGGGAATGCTACTTCCCCCCTGCCCTGCTGGAAAACCCCGCGCCGGAGCTGCCGGAGCATTATCATCGGATTTTGAAAATGCTTCGTGTCCGGGTGGCGGGCTACGGCGAAAATGCCGACCCCCAGGAAGTGGCTGCCCTGCGGGAGCTGGAAGAAATGCAAAAAAATCCATCCCTGAACTTTTTGAAGGAGGAGACAACATGACCACCGTCTGCGACATTCTGAATTTTCTGGAAACCCTGGCCCCCCGCTCCATGAAAATGGACTGGGACAATGTGGGGCTGCTGTGCGGCAGCAAAAGCACCCCCGTCACCAAAATTCTGGTGGCCCTGGACCCCTTTGAAGCAGTGGTGCAGGAAGCTGCCGACTGGGGGGCAGAGCTGATTGTCACCCACCACCCCCTGATTTTTTCCGCGCCCAAAGCCGTGACGGACGACACCGCCATGGGCCGCTGCATTCTGCAGCTTTGCCGCAGCGGCATTTCCGCCATCAACGCTCATACCAATCTGGACTGCGCCCCCGGCGGCGTCAATGATGTGCTGGCCGCCCGGCTGGGTCTGGAGCACATTCAGGTGATTGACCCCACCGGCACCGACGAAAACGGCAATCCCTGGGGGCTGCTGCGCTGCGGCGAGGTGGAAAAGCAGCCGCTGGAATCCTTTTTGTCCATTGTGAAGGAGAAACTGGCCTGCCGGGGATTACGATATGCCAGCGGCGGCAAAGAGGTGCGCCGGGTTGCCGTGGGCGGCGGAAGCTGCGCCGGAGAGATGCGCGCTGCGCTGAGAGCCGGGTGCGACACCTTCGTTACCGCCGATGTGAAATACAACCAGTTCTGGGATGCCCACGACTGCGGCCTCAACCTCATCGATGCGGGGCATTTCTGCACGGAAAACCCGGTGGTGTCCGTCCTGGCGGAGAAAATTGCCGCCGCTTTCCCGGCCATTCAGGTAAAAATTTCGGAAAATCACAGCGATTGCATGAATTTCTTCTGAGAACTGTTGATTTTTCCATAGCAAAGTGCTAAAATAGGTGCGGTAATTTTTGTGGCATTTCGCCCATATCATAGAGAGGAAGATTTTCATGTCCGGACATTCCAAATGGCATAACATTCAAAAGACCAAGGGCGCGCAGGACGCCAAGCGTGCCGCTGCCTTTACCAAAATCGCGAAGGAACTGATTGTGGCCGTCAAGGAAGGCGGTAGCGCCGACCCCGCCTACAACTCCCGCCTTGCCACCGTCATCACCAAGGCCAAGGCCGCCAACATGCCCAACGACAACATCAAGCGTTGTTTGGAGAAGGCGGCCGGTGCCGGCGGCGACAACTACGAGTCCATCACCTACGAAGGCTACGGCCCCGGCGGCGTGGCCGTCATCGTGGAAACCATGACTGACAACCGCAACCGCACCGCAGGCTCCATGCGCCACCACTTTGACAAGTTCGGCGGCAACCTGGGCGCTTCCGGCTGTGTCAGCTGGTCCTTCGACAAGAAGGGTGTGCTGGTGATTGACAACGAGGACGGCGACTATGACGAAGATACCGTCATGATGGACGCCATGGACTGCGGCGCCGATGATATTGAGGCAGACGGCGATGTGTTCACCGTCTACACCGACCCCGACGATTTCAACGCCGTGGCCGACGCCCTGGGCAAGAAGTACCCCTTCGTTTCCGCTCAGATTGAAATGGTTCCCCAGAACTATCAGAAGCTGGACAACGAGGAGCACATCAAGCTGATGGAAAAGCTCATCGACATCATGGAAGAAGATGACGATGTGCAGAACATCTGGCACAACTGGGACGAGGAATAATTTGAAGGCCGCTGCTTTTCGCAGCGGCCTTTTTCCATATGGGAATTGATTTTTTCGCCCGTATCCACTATAATAGTTGTAATAACACCAGAAAGGATTGATTCCATGCACAAAAATGATTTGGGTCTGGTTGCGTTCACCGTTCCGGCCGAAGAAGTGACCCGCCTGAAAGCCCTGGGCTGCCTGCGGGACAAGACCACCGCCGACTGCTTCAATGTCCGGGTCATCACCCGCAACGGTATGATTACCGCGGCGGAAAGCCGCGCCATTGCGGAGGCGGCGGAAAAATTCGGCAGCGGCAAGCTTGCCATGACCTCCCGGCTCACCGTGGAAATTCAGACCGTTCCCTATGAAAATGTGGAGCCCCTGCGGCAGTATCTGGCTCAGTACGGTCTGGAAACCGGCGGCACCGGCGCCAAGGTGCGCCCCGTGGTTTCCTGCAAGGGTACCACCTGCCAGTTTGGCCTGATTGACACTTACAGTCTGTCGCTGAAGGTTCATGAGCCGTTCTTCGAGGGATATGCCCATGTGAAGTTGCCCCACAAGTTCAAAATTGCCGTGGGCGGCTGCCCTAACAACTGCGTCAAGCCCGATCTGAATGATGTGGGCATCGTCGGTCAGCGGGTCCTGGTGCGGAATCTGGACGCCTGCCGCGGCTGTAAAAAGTGCCAGATTCAGGCCGCCTGCCCTCTGAAAATCTGCTCCGTGCAGAATGGCAAGCTGGTGCTGGACGAAAGCGCCTGCAACAACTGCGGCCGCTGCATGGGCAAGTGCCCCTTCCATGTCACCGACGAGTTTGAAAACGGCTACGCCGTGTACATCGGCGGCCGCTGGGGCAAAAAGGTAGCCCGTGGTCAGCGCCTGAGCCGGATTTTCACCAGCGAGGAGGAAGTGCTGTCCGTGGTGGAAAAGTGCATCCTGCTGTTCCGGGAGCAGGGTCAGCCCGGTGAACGCTTTGCCGACACCGTTGCCAGAATCGGTTTTGCCAAGGCAGAAGAGCTGCTGCTGAGCGACGAGCTTCTGCGCCGCAAGGATGAAATTCTGAAATAAGGAAGCGTTCCTTCTCTTCTCCCCCCCGAACCCCGTTTACACCAATGCCGCACCGTTTCCATCCGAAACGATGCGGCATTTTCTCCCTTTCAGGTGCAAAAATCCCCCAAGCCGAAGCTTGGGGGATTTCCAGTTACCAATCAGGCTAGGAGATTACTCCAGGATCTCGGTGACAACACCGGAACCGACGGTACGGCCGCCTTCGCGGATAGCGAAACGCAGGCCCTTCTCGATAGCGATGGGGGTGATCAGCTCGACGTTCATAACGATGTTATCGCCGGGCATGCACATCTCGACGCCCTCGGGCAGGGAGATGATACCGGTCACGTCAGTGGTACGGAAGTAGAACTGGGGACGGTAGTTGTTGAAGAAGGGAGTATGACGGCCGCCTTCTTCCTTGGACAGGACATAGACCTGGCCAGCGAACTTGGTCAGAGGATGGATGGAACCGGGCTTGCACAGAACCTGGCCTCTTTCGATATCCTTCTTGTCAACGCCACGCAGCAGAGCGCCGATGTTGTCGCCAGCTTCAGCGTAGTCCAGCAGCTTGTGGAACATTTCGATATCGGTGACGGTGGTCTCCTTCTTCTCCTCGCGGATACCGACGATTTCCACCTTGTCGTTCTTGTTGACAACGCCACGCTCAACACGACCGGTAGCAACAGTACCACGGCCGGAGATGGTGAACACGTCCTCAACGGGCATCAGGAAGGGCTGGTCAGCCTTACGGTCAGGAGTGGGGATATAGCTGTCGACAGCGTCCATCAGCTCCTTGATGCAAGCATACTCGGGAGCGTTGGGGTCGTTGGACTCGCAGATCAGAGCGTTCAGAGCGGAACCCTTGATGATGGGGGCTTCCTCGTCGAACTCGTAGGTAGCCAGAGTCTCACGGACTTCCATCTCAACCAGCTCCAGCAGCTCCTCGTCGTCAACCTGATCGCACTTGTTCAGGAACACAACGATGGCGGGCACGCCGACCTGACGGGCCAGCAGCAGGTGCTCCTTGGTCTGAGCCATGGGGCCGTCGGTAGCAGCGATAACCAGAATAGCACCGTCCATCTGAGCAGCGCCGGTGATCATGTTCTTGATATAGTCGGCGTGGCCCGGGCAGTCAACGTGAGCATAGTGACGGTTGTCGGTCTGATACTCAACATGAGCGGTGTTGATCGTGATACCACGAGCCTTCTCCTCGGGAGCCTTATCGATGGAAGCGTAGTCCTCGAAATCAGCGTAGCCCT
>JBGVGH010000139.1:0-15877 GCA_045121575.1 Faecousia sp. | reverse complement strand
ACCCTTGTGGCGGCGGGCGAAAAGCCGTTAGTTTTCCAGAAAAATAGGATACACGATTTTGGAATTGTTTTGGACTTCGACAAAAAGAAAACACCCTTTGTCTTGCGACAAAGGGTGTTTTTATGGCGGAGAAGGAGGGATTTGAACCCTCGATACCCTTTTGGGGTATACACGATTTCCAATCGTGCGCGCTCGGCCAGCTACGCGACTTCTCCATGAGGTTCGCTGCAATCAGCTTGCATATAATACAACAGATTTTTCCGTTTGTCAACCCCTAATTTTTACTTTTTTTCGCAAGCAAAATCCAGGGCGTGCCGTCCTTAATAACCAGCCGGGCGTGCTGTAACAGGTGCAGGTACGCAAAGGGTTCTCCCGCCGTCACCGGCACCAGGGTTTCCGACTGCCCGGCGCCGTGCGCTGCCAGATAAAACCGCAGTTCCCCTTCCCCCAGATGCTTCACCGGCACACGGCGCTCCAGCCGGAACAGCCCGCCGGAGGGCGCAAGCAACCCCAGATTTTCCCGGCCAGCCGTCCCCTCCGCCATCAAATCATACATGGCACCCGGTTCCAGGCGGCAGCAGCAGGCCACACGGTAATACAGCCCCTCTGTGCCGCACAGAACTTGCGCCGCTTCCCTTCCATCCCGCAAAACCGGATATGTCCGTGTCATGTGCATCCCTCCGCTTCATTCTATGCGGAAGAATGCCCTCTATTCCACCGTGCGCCCGTCATGCAGACCGAAGCTGACTGCAATGGCATCATCCACCAGATGCATGGATTTTTCATCCAGATGCCCCATGTGTTCCCGCAGCCGCCGCTTGTCGATGGTACGGATTTGTTCCAGCAGAATCACCGAATCCTTGCTCAGCCCCACGCTGCCGCCGGCAATATTGATGTGGGTGGGAAGCCGTGCTTTCCCGGTCTGACTGGTGATGGCGGCGGCAATCACCGTGGGAGAATGGCGGTTTCCTGTATCGTTCTGGACAATCAGCACCGGGCGGGTTCCTCCCTGTTCGCTTCCAACCACCGGGGACAGGTCGGCATAAAATATATCGCCCCGCTTGACCGTTGTATCCATAATGCCTCACGCTCCATAGAAATCTACCGGCGTTACCGGATGAATCCATTATGTAACGCGGCTGATACTATTGTCCCACGCCCGGCGGAAATTCATACGGCTTGGCGCCCGTTTTATCCTATGCTCCCGTCGACAAAATGCTACTGCAAGGCGAAGTTTTTGACCTGTATCGTCAAAATACGCCGGTTTTCCTCATAAATATCCCCCTGCACCGGGGCTTCTCCATCCAGCCAGATGTCCAGGGTCAGGGCATCGTCCCGGTAGCTGTCATCCACACGCACCCGCAGAAGCCCGTCCTCCATGCCGCAGTGGCGCACATAGCCGCCCCGCAGGGCGCCCAGCATCATCCACGGCCCGCTGACCGGGGACAGAAGTCCATCTGCCTGCAAATCAAAGGCAAGCGCCGTGTAGTCAAAGGTCAGCTTCCCGCCGGCGGCGGAAATGCTGCCCGTGATGCCGGAAATGGTCTCCGGCTCCAGCACCTCAAATTCCAGATTCCCCGCCGCGTCCGCCGTGCAGCGCAGGGAGAAGCTGTATGTCTTGTCCCCATAATCCGCCGTCACCGTCGCCTCAAAAAAGCAGGCGCTGCTTTGCAGCTTTGTCCGCAGGCGCATGACCTGCTCCAGCTCGCCATTCTCCCTGCGGCACCCTGCCAGAACCAGCACCACAGCCAGCGCCAGCATCCAAATCCGTTTCATCTTCATCCCTCCGCGCATTTTCAGGACGCCTGTCCAGTCTGCTGCAATTGTATGCGGCATTGGACTTTATATGCCCAATTGGGCTGCCATATAGAAAAGCCAGTTGCGCCAATGGCGGTAGCCCTCCACTGTGGGATGATAGCCGTCATTGGTCAGTTCCGTAAAAAGATAGCCCTCCCGGTCCGCAAACCAGGGATTGGCATCCACATAGAAAATCCCCTCTCCGTCGGCAAAGGAAGCAATCACTTCGTTGCGCCGGTTCAGATTCTCCAGCGACAGATAGGCGGCAGAATCGCTTTTTTCCTCCGTCACGGACAAAATGCCATGCAAAATGATGGCAGCCTCCGGCTGCAGGGCGCGCACTTTTTCCAAAAGAAGCTGATACCGGCTCTGGAACGAGCCGATGGGATAGCCCGCTTCGTTCAGGCCAAAGCAGATGAAGATTTTGTCATAGGTTTTGCCGGATAGCAGGGTTTCCAGAGGCTGCTTGGGAAAGCCCACATCCTCCAGCTCCTTTTCCAGCACGCTGTAAACCTGTAGCCCCACATCGCAAAAATAATCGGCCTTTCCCGAACGGGCAAACAGCTTCAGCCCCTCCACCCTGGAATCGCCGATAAAGAGGGTATTGTCAAACCAGCTGGTGTCTACCCAGGGCTGGGGAAAATCCAGAATGGGGCCGTCTTTCTCCGGCTCCGGAAGGCTTGGAGCAGGCGTCTGGGTGGGGCCGGTGTCTTCCATTGCCGGGGCAGAAAAATCCGGCTGGGACGGCTGCTGGGCGCTTTCAACAAGGGCCCGCAGCGCAGGGTCACCGGCATAGAGAAAGGGCAGCGCCATCACGGACGCGTCGGCATACTGGGTGATGGATAGCGGGATAATCAGGGCATTTTTGATGCAATACCCCGTCAATGCCACCGCCGCAGATGACAGCGCCAGCATCCGCAGAAGGGGTTGCTTTGGGATTTTCATCGCATTTCTCCTTAAAACTGAAAATAAGCAAAGGTGCTTTGCGCCGCCGTGGCAATCCGGCTGACGCAAAGCCAGAACAGGGCAAAAAAAGCCCAGTTCCCCAGCCGATGGGCTTTGAGCTTCTCCCACAGCGGCTTGCAGTCGGTAAACGCCAAAAATGCCCCCGCAAACAAATACCAGAAATAGGACTTCAGCACCAGCAGAAAATCAAGGGGGTTGGATGCTTTTCCCCCCAGGCAGAATAATTTCCCAAGGAAAATACCCATTTCTTTCCAGTTTTCCATTCCAAAGGGCACCCAACTCAGCAAAATGACCAGCACCGTGTAGATGTGGGCAAATGCCGGTTTTCTTTTCAGATATTTTCCCAGCCAGAACCGCTCCAGCACCATCATTCCGCCCAGAAACAGCGCCCACACCAGATAGTTTCCCCCTACCCCGTGCCACAGGCCGCTGAATAGCCACACCAACAGAATATTCACCGCCGTGCGCGTCTTCCCTGCCCGGCTGCCGCCCAGCGGAATATAGACATATTCCCGCAGCCACAGGCTCAGAGAGCGGTGCCACCGGCGGTAAAACTCCCCCACAGACAAAGCAAGGTACGGGGTGTCAAAATTCTTGGGAAGCTGAAAGCCCAGCATTGTTCCAAGACCTCTTGCCATCACGCTGTAGCCGTAAAAGTCAAAATACAGTGCCATGGCAAACGACACCAGCGCCAGCCAGGCAAACACCGGGGAAATGTTCCCAAAGCCCGCCACCCGTGCCTGCGCCCAGATTCCCCCCACCGGGTCTGCCAGCAGCACCTTCAGGCCCAGCCCCAGCAGGAAGGTTTGCAGGCCGTCGTGTATCTGCTCCGGCTCCGCTTTTCGACTGCGCATCTGGCGCTGCAGCTCCTGCGGCTCTGTCAATGGGCCTGCCAGCAGCTTGGGAAACATCAGAATCTGGGCAGAAAAGGAGATGAAATCCCTTTCCGGCTCCATTTTCTTCTGATAAACCCGGAAAAGGCAAGCTGCCAGCTGAAAGCTGACAAAGCTGAATCCCGGCATCAGAAATCGTCCCCCGCCTGCCGTCTTGAAAAACAGCAGGCCGCCAAAAATCACAGTTAGTCCCCCGAAAAGCAGCCATTTGCGGGAAAGCACCCCCATCAATCGGCAGAGAAAATATGTAAGGGCCACAAACAGCAGTATCACCCCCAGATTCCACCAGCCGCCCAGGAGCCCGTAGTACACGCCGCTTAACAGAAGCAATATTCCGTTTTGCCAGCGGCGCCCAGCGCCATAATAGGCCAGAAGAAAAAGGGGCAGAAACAAAAACAGAAAGGACAGCCCATGAAACTGCATTTTGCAAACCTCGCCTGTAAAAATCTTCCTCCCATTATAGGCATTTCTCCCCGCGAACAAAAGGGATTGGTGCCGAAAGAAAAAGCAGCCGAAAATCGGCTGCTTTCTGATATTTTGTTAATCGCAGTTGAGAACAGCTTCGATGACGCCGCTGACCTTTTGGGTGTCCACCGACTCCATGCGGCCGCTGTCGTAGGCTTCTGCCACGGCAGGGTCGATGGGAAGCCGTGCCAGCACAGGAAGCTGGAATCCGGCTGCCACCTCGTCCAGGTGGCTCTTTCCAAAGACCTCGATTTTTTTGCCGCAATCGGGGCATTCCAGATAGGAATAGTTCTCCACGAAGCCCAGCACGGGAATGTGCATCATGTTGGCCATCTTGACCGCCTTGGACACAATCATGGACACCAGATCCTGGGGCGAAGTCACGATGACAATGCCATCCACCGGCAGGCTCTGGAACACCGTCAGGGGCACATCGCCCGTTCCGGGAGGCATATCCACGAACATATAGTCCACATCTTCCCAGATCACATCCGTCCAGAACTGCTTGACCGCGCCGGCAATCACCGGCCCACGCCACACCACCGGGTCGGCGGGGTTATCCAGCAGCAGATTGATGGACATGACCTGAATGCCGCCGGCGGTCAGGGCCGGATACAGCCCCTCCCCGGTTGCGCCCTGGCACTCTGTCACGCCAAAGGCAGTGGGGGCGGAAGGGCCGGTGATGTCTGCGTCCAGCACCGCTACCCGCTTGCCAAGTTTGCTCATGGCCACAGCCAGGGTTGCGGTAACGGTGGACTTACCCACGCCGCCCTTGCCGGAAACAACGGCAATCACCTTTTTCACGGTGGACTTTTCATTCAGCTTTGCCAGCATGCTCTCTGCCTTGCGGTCGCCGCAATCGGAACCGCAGGTAGAGCAGTTGCCACTACAAGAACTCATAGAAAAAACGCTCCTTACAAATTATTTTCTTTCATTATAAGCCCGGTTGCCGGAAGTGTCAACCACTTCCCGGCAGGATTCATCCCTGCGCCGCTTCCCAGGCTTCCATCAGCTCCATCAGCACCGCTTCCGCCGCTTCTTTTTCCGCCAGCAGCCGGGTCAGCTCCTGATAGTCAGCAGATGCCGCCTCAATCGGAGCGTCAAAGCTTGCCACCACTTGCTCCTGCTTCTCGATTTCCCGCTCCAGGCGGCGAATCAGCTTGTCCTGCTCCTTGGTGCCCCCCTTGGGCTTTTCCTTTTTCTCCTTGGGTGCGGGGGCAACCACAGGTTGCGCTGCCGCTTCCCGCTCCAAAATAGCCCGATATTTGGCATATCCACAGGGGAAATCCCGGATTTTTCCATCTTCCAGCAGCCAGATGCGCTCGGCAAATTTCTTAATGAAATAGCGGTCGTGGGATACGAACAGCAGCGCACCCTCAAACTCCTCGATGGCCGCCTCCACCCATTCCCGGGAGGCGATATCCAGGTGGTTTGTCGGTTCGTCCAGAATCAAGAGATTGATTTTCTCATCCATCAACATACACAGCCGCAAGCGGCTCTGTTCGCCGCCGGAGAGGGTTCCCACCGTTTTGAACACATCCTCCCCTTGAAACAGAAACTGGCCCAGGCGGTCACGGGCCACCTGCGGGGTGCAGTTCTTTTCATAGAGCATGGTGTCATACAGCGTCCGCTCCGGGTGGTCAAAGTGGATATTCTGGGGCAGGTATCCCCACTTCACCGTGGGGCCGAACTGAATTTTTCCCTGGCAGTCCTCTTCCCCCAGCAGGCAGCGGATGAATGTGGTCTTGCCGGTGCCGTTGTCACCCAGAATGGCGATGCGCTCGCCGCCCTCCACCAGCAGCTCCACATCGGAAAACAGCGTTCTGTCCCCAAAGGACTTTTCCATCCCCTTGGTTTTGAACACCACATCGCCGGAAAATCCCTTTTCCCCGAAGCTGGCTTTCATGGTCTTTTCGGTTTTGGGCTTTTCTGTCTTTTTGATGCGCTCCATGCGGTGCTGAATGGACATGGCACGGCGGTAAAGCGTCCGGTTGTTGATGCCCCAGCCCTTCATCCGCTCCACAGTAAAGCCCAGCTGCTTGAGCTTCGCCTGCTCCTGCTGGTACTGCTTCATCTGCAAATCGAAGCGGGCCTGCTTTTCGTCCATATAGAAAGAGTAGTTGCCGGAATAAAATTCCGCATGGCCGTCGGTGATTTCAATGACCCTTTGGGCCACCTGGTCCAGGAAATAGCGGTCATGGGAAATCATCAGCACCGTGCCCTTAAAGGCGTTGATGTAGCGCTCCAGCCACTCCACGCTGCGCAAATCCAGGTGGTTGGTCGGTTCGTCCAGCAGCAGAATATCCGTTTTTTCCAGCAGCAGCCGGGCCAGATTCACCCGGGTTTTCTCGCCGCCGGAGAGAGAGGTGAACGCCTGCGTCCGCTGCTCAGGGCTGATGCCCAGACCGTTGCAGATTTTGTCCACTTCCACATCCATTTCGTATCCGCCGCCGGATTGAAAGCGGTTGACCAGAGCGTCATACTGCCGCAGCTGCTCCGCCGTGGCGCCGCCGCTCATCTCCCGCTCCAACGCTTCCATTTTCCGCTTGGCGGCGGTGATGTCGGCGAAAGCTGCCCGCAGCACATCCTCCACCGTGTATCCGGCGGGGAATTTGGGAATCTGGGAAATGAGGCCCAGCTTCTTGTTGGGATTGACATAGACTTCACCGGCGTCAAAATCCATCTGCCCGGTGAGAATGTTAAACAGCGTGGTCTTTCCGCAACCGTTGCGGCCGAGAATCGCCACCCGCTCTCCTTCCTGAATTTCAAAGGAGAGATCCTCCAGCAGATTTTCTCCGATGACGAAGAATTTCGTTAAGTTTTTTACCTGTATATCTACCATGGTATTTCTCCAAAATCTTGATTACAGCGTTTTGAGCAGTGCCTCCAGCTCCTCCGGGGTGTACAGAAGGTTCAGTGCCTGCAGCAGCGCATTGGGGCTTAAATGTTCCGGCAAATCCATCTTTTTCTGCAAAAGCAGCCGTTTTTCCCGGCTGTTTTCGCCGCCGGATAGGCCCAGCCGCATCATATCCTGCTTGGTAACGCAACCTGTGGTTGTGTTTTCTCCGCAACCCATGGTTGCCCCCGCTTTCCGCAGGGCTTCCAGGATGATTTCCGGGGTCATGCCCTCTACCCCCAGCTTTCCCTCTTTCCCAGGGGCTGCTTTGCGCCGCTCTTTGCCGGGAATATCAGGGATGTAGGCGTGCTTCAAGTATTTTGCCGGGATGGCGCTTTTGATGTGGTTGCGAATCACAAACCCCGCCCCGTCGGAATCGGTAAAAACAATCAGGCCCCGGGTTTCTGCAATTTTCCGCAGCAGGGCCATCTGCTTTTTATCCTTGAAAATGCCAAATCCGGCGGTTTCCAAAATGGGCGCGTCCACAATCTGGCTCAGCGTATTTTTATCGTAACGCCCCTCCACCACGATGGCTTCCTTGATTTTAACCATTTTTCGCCTCCTGCGCCAGTTGCAGAATCAGCATCTCCAGCAGCCGATTGGGGTCATCGTAGGAGGTTTTCATGTTGTGGTCGGTTTCCAGCACCAGCTCTGATGCCTTGGCAAAAAAACGGGGGCTGAACCGCCGGGCCGCTTCCATGGCCTTGCGGGCGGGATAGTCCGCCATGGGGGCATACAGCTTCTGAAGCTGGGAGGCGTTCCCACCGTTGTCCAGCAGCGTCCGCGCCGTTCCCAGGCGGCGCAGGTGCGACCCCACCGCGCCCAGAATGGCAATCGGCTCCTGCTGCATTTTCAGCAGCTTCTGCAGCGTCAGCAGGGCCTGGGCATAATCGCCGGCTGCCAAGAAGTCGGTCATGCGGAACACAACCGCATCCAGCACCGGCTCCGTCACCGCGTCAATATCCGCCTTGCAGATGGTGTCCGCACCGGAGAAAGCAGCGATTTTGGAAATCTCGCCGGAGAGCATGGTCATGGTGCCGTCGGTAATTTCAATGAGATAGCCGCACAACTCGGGGCTGATGGACTTTCCCTTTGCAGCAAAGTGGCGCGTAATCCAAACCGTCAAATCCCGCTGGTTTTGCTTGGAAAACTCCACAATTTCCCCTTTTGACAGGGCTTCCCACAATTTTTTCTGCCGCTTATCCGGCTTAAAGTCCACCGTTTCATAGACAAAAACCAGGGTGCAGTAGTCTGGTATATCCGCAAGGATTTCCGCCAGTTTGTTTCGCGCATCCTCCGGCAGCTTGAAAACATCAATGTCATCCATCTGCACCATGGTACGCTGGGCCATCATGGGCAGATTCTCCACCGCGTCAGCAAAACTCTGCATATCAAAGTTTTCCCCGTTAAAACGGTGGTAATTGAAGGATTCCGTCAGCTCCTCCACAGCGCAGTCGTGAAGCCGCTGCAAATAATGCCGCAGCAAAAAGACCTCTTCCCCGTAAAAAACATAGAGATTCTGAATTTGGCCGCTGCTGATGGCAGCCTTCAGCGCCCGGAGGCTGTCTTTATTTTCTTCCTTCGCCACGGTCATTCCCCCTGAATACAATCGTTCCGTTCTGGTCGGTTCTGAATACGACGCAGCCCGCTTCCGTCAGACGCTGCAGCGCTTCCTCTGACGGGTGTCCATAGAAATTGTCCTGCCCCACGGAAATAATTGCCGTTTCCGGGCAGGTCACATCCAGCAGCGCCTGCGATGTGGAATATTTGGAGCCGTGGTGCCCCACAATCAAAAGCTCCAGCTGGGGCAGCTGTACGCTGCGGAGCAATTCAAGCTCTCCGGTGGTGCTGCGGTCTCCGGTTATGAGTATATCACAGTTTTCCGTTTGAAACAAGACGCACATTCCGCTTTCGTTGTCGGAAAGATTCCGCTGGGACGGAATGAGGGTGATTTTGGTGTTTCCGTAAGTAATGCAGAGGATTTCCTCCACCGTAACAAACGCGCCGCCCTGAGATTTAATGGCATCAGATGTACCGTCGCCGTCATTGCAGTTGGGCAGGTACCGCATTTTCGCCGGAACTCTGCTGAGAAAATAAGGTGCCGCTCCGGCGTGATCCCGGTCGTAATGGGTCAGAATCAGTCCGTCAATGGCGCCTAGTCCCTGACTGAGCAGCTCCGATGCTGCCAGGTCGGCGGTTTTGGTATCGCTTTCGCCGCCGCAGTCCACCAGAAATGTCTTGCCCTCGCTTTGCAGAATTACGCACTGCCCCTGCCCCACATCCAGCACCGTCACACGGCATTCATCCCGCAGCGGTTCCTGCCAGGATGCCATCAACGCCACGCACAGGCCAACGACCGCACAGCAGCCGAAGGTCAGCGGCTGCTTCTTTTTCACCAGCAGGTGCACTGCCAGCAAAATATAGGCAAAGCCCAGCCACGCCACAATGTAGACGCTGTTTGTATATACCGCCGCCAGCGGAAATTTGGCAATGGTTTTGGCGGTAAACAGCACATACCGAATGGGCAGGGTTACCAAAAGTCCCATCAAATGCCCCATCGGCAGCCAAATCAGCGCCAGCAGGCACACCAGCAGAAGGCCGTAGAAAATGTAGGTAATCACCCACAGGGTCAGCAAATTGGTCAGCACGCCAACCAAACTGACCATGCCGAAATACCAGGTGCACAGGGGCGTGACCGTTATGGTTGCGCCCAGAGAAACGCCCACCGAGGAGGCAAACCAGTTGGCCAGGCGGCGCTTCTTCCCTTTTAGCCCGCCAAACCGCTTTTCATCCATGAACCAGCGGCTGACCATCGGTTCAAAAATGAAAATGCCAACCAGGCAGGCAACGGACATTTGAAATCCCACATGGGTCACCGTCCAGGGATTCACCGCCAGAATCACCAGCACCGCAAAGCCCAGGGCGGTGGGCGGGTCATACTCTTTTCCGAATAATAGCGCCACCGCCATCAGACTATGCATCAGGCAGGCCCGGGTGACAGAGGGCGAAAAGCCAGCCACCGCCGCGAAAAAGAACAGGACAGGAATGCCAATCAGCACCGCCGGAATTCTTCGCTTTCCCATCAGCGTATAAAGCAGGGAGAACAAAATGGTCACATGCAGGCCGGACACCGCAATGATGTGGCGAATGCCACTGATTTTGAAAGCCACATCGGTTTCATAGTCGATTCCCTCCGTATCGCCCAGAAGAAGCGCCACGGCAAAGCCGGCCGCATCCTGTGGCAGCGCCGCAGCCAGCGCTTCCTTCACTGTTTGACGGACCACAGCGGGATAGGCAAACCAGGGTGTTTTCTCCGGACGGCTCCAATCCGGGGTGCGGTAAGCCCGGGCGCTGAGAAAAACGCCCTGGGAGGTGTTATATTCAGACTTCCCGGAGCCGCCGGGCAGGCTGGCCCGCAGGAAAAAACGGCAGGTAAGCCGGTCGCCCGGCTGCAGTTCCATCACTTTCGGAAGCTGCACCCACATCCGGTAGGGCTTCCCGTTCAGGTATCCCACACCGGAAACGGCACAGCCGGAACTGGTTTCCTCCGGGTAATCCAGCACCGTCACCGTCATCTCCAGCGCCTGTCCGTCCGCCGCCCGGGGCACGGACAGATACACGCTGTCAAAGAGGAACATCCAGCAAAAGCCCACGACACAGCCCAGCAGCACGGCAGCAGCCAGCCGAACCTTTGGAAAGCGGCTCATCAGGCATAAGGCTACTGCCAGCAGAAGCGCCGCCGCACCCGCCGCCAGAAAATACCACGCTTCCGCCAGAAAGTACATCCCGATTAACGCAGCCAGGCCAAAGCCTGCTGCGAACCACATGAGCTTTCGCATTTCGTCCCCCCCTTCTGATAGGAAAAGGGCGCCGCACAGCGGCGACGCCCCAAAAATTATCCGTTCAACTTGTTGTGCACGAAGTCGTCCACCTGCGCCAGCGCATTGTCCAGCTTCAGCACATCTTTGCCGCCGCCCATGGCAGAATCCGGCTTGCCGCCGCCGCTGCCGCCGCAGGTAGCGCAGACCATCTTCACCAGGTCACCAGCCTTGATGCCCTTGGCAACCGCTTCCTTGCCGCAGACAGCCAGGAAGGTAATCTTTCCATCATTCACCGTGGACAGCACAGCCACCACACTCTCGCTCTTATCCCGCATGGCGTCGCCCATCTGGCGCAGCTTGCCTGCGTCCGCATTGGGCACTGTGGCGGTGAGCACCTTCAGGCCGCACACATCGTGGGCGCCGAACATAAAGCGCTCCACCTCTCCGGCGCTCTCCCTGGCCTTGTAAGCTTCGATGGAGCGGCGGAGATTCTTCATCTCCTCCATGGTGCTCTGCAGCCGCTCGGTCAGCTCGGCGGGCTTGGCCTTCAGCAGTCCTGCGGCCTCGTACATTCTCTGCCGGGTCTTGGCCATATCCTCCAGGCAGGCCTTGCCGGTGATGGCCTCGATACGACGGACGCCGGAAGCCACGGAAGCCTCGCTCTCGATGCGGAAGGGGCCGACCTTGGCGGTGTTATCCAGATGGGTACCACCGCACAGCTCAATGGAATAGCCGCCCATATTCACAACGCGAACCGTATCGCCGTACTTCTCGCTGAACAGGGCCGTTGCGCCCATCTGCTTGGCCTCCTCAATGCCCATCTCCCGGGTTTCAATGGGATAGCCCTCCAGCACGGCGTTCTGCACGATGGCATCCACCTTTGCCAGCTCCTCCGCGGTCATGGCGGCATAGTGGGTAAAGTCGAAGCGCAGGCGGTCAGGCTCCACCAGAGAGCCGGCCTGATGCACATGGTCACCCAGCACAGAGGTCAGTGCCTTCTGCAGCAGGTGGGTGGCAGAGTGGGCACGCATAATGGCCTTGCGGCGTTCCACATCGATGGAAGCAATCACCACATCGTCCACCTTCAGAGAGCCGGAAGTCATCACGCCATAGTGCAGGTACTTGCCGGACTTGTCCTTCTGGACATTGTTGACCGTAAAGCGGCTGTTGCCCATGAGAATCACGCCGTGGTCAGCCACCTGGCCGCCCATTTCCGCATAGAAAGGCGTTCTGTCCAGCACGATAATGCCGCTTTCTCCGCCGGCGATGGTGCCGGAAACCTCCTCGCCCACGCAGACTGCCAGAATCCGTGCCTGGCAGTTATGCTCGGTATAGCCCACGAAAGTGGTGGGGGTGTTGTCCAGACCCAGGTCAATGCCTGCCCAGGCCAGGTCGCCCAGAGCCTTTCTGGCCTCCCGGGCGCGGACACGCTGCTCCTCACGACAGGCCTGGAAGCGCGCCATGTCCACGGTCATGCCCTCATCCTCCACCATTTCCTCGGTCAGGTCAATGGGGAAGCCGTAGGTGTCGCTCAGCAGGAAGGCATCCTCGCCGGAGAACACGGTCAGGCCATTTGCCTTGTGCTCGGCCAGCTTGGTGTTGAAAATCTGCATACCGGTGTCGATGGTGCGGGCGAAGTTCTCTTCCTCCACCTTCACCACACGGGTGATATATTCTGCCCGCTCCCGCAGGTAGGTATAGTGGTTCTCGTTCTCATGCACCACGGTTTCCACCACTTCATACAGGAAGGGGTGGTTCACACCCAGCAACTTGCCGTGACGGGCGGCACGGCGCAGCAGCCGGCGCAGCACATAGCCCCGGCCCTCGTTGCTGGGCAGCACGCCGTCGGCAATCATAAAGGTGGAAGCCCGGATGTGGTCAGTGATGACCCGCAGGCTCACATCCATCTTGTGGGAGTTGCCGTAGGATGCGCCGGTCAGCTCGGTGACCTTGTTGGTGATGTTCATCACGGTATCCACATCGAACAGGCTGTCCACATCCTGGCAGACCACCGCCAGACGCTCCAGGCCCATGCCGGTGTCGATATTCTTCTGGGCAAGCTCGGTGTAGTTGCCCTGGCCGTCGTTATTGAACTGGGAGAACACATTGTTCCATACTTCCATATACCGGTCGCACTCGCAGCCAACGGTGCAGCCGGGCTGACCGCAGCCGTACTTCTCGCCCCGGTCATAATAGATTTCGGAGCAGGGGCCGCAGGGGCCGGAACCATGCTCCCAGAAATTGTCCTTCTTGCCGAAACGGAAGATGTGGTCGGCGGGAACGCCCACTTCCTTGTTCCAGATTTCAAAGGCTTCGTCGTCGTTTTCGTAGATGGAAGGATACAGCCGCTCCTCCTCCAGGCCCACCACCTTGGTCAAAAACTCCCAGCTCCAGGCGATGGCCTCGTGCTTGAAGTAGTCACCGAAGGAGAAGTTGCCCAGCATCTCAAAATAGGTGCCGTGGCGGGCGGTTTTGCCGATGTTCTCAATGTCGCCGGTGCGGATGCACTTCTGGCAGGTGCAGACCCGGGTTCTGGGGGGCGTGACCTCGCCGGTGAAGTAAGGCTTCATGGGTGCCATGCCGGAGTTAATCAGCAGCAGGGACTTGTCGTTCTGGGGAATCAGGGAAAAGCTGGGCAGACGCAGATGGTTCTTGCTTTCAAAAAAACTGAGGAACATCTCGCGCAGCTCATTTACGCCGTAGGGCTTCTTGCTCATGGGAAAAACCTCCAAAATAAATTAGAAAAATGGGTGTAAACATAGAAAACGCCCCTATCTAACAGATAGGGGCGAAATAATCCGCGGTACCACCCTAATTATCCGGCTTGCCGGACATCTTGGCTGCTCTGTAACGGGAGCGCCCGTCCCGGTTCTCCCGGGCGACAACGGAAGCGGCCCGCAAACGGCTGCACAAGGGCTTGCACCTGTCCCCTCTCGCTAAAATGCACGACGATTGCTTCTTTTCCGTTATAGTCTTTCCATATCGAAGATATTTTAGCACAATTGGGGGAAATGTCAACCATTTTTCCGCAATTTTGAAAAATTCCGCCCTTCCCTGCTGCTTTGCCGCGAAAGAATGCCCAGCCCCAAAAGGGGCTGGGCAGCTGGGATTCATTTACGGATGCACAATACCGTTATGGAGATTACTCAATCTCAACTACGATTCCGTTCGTTTCGGAGGCGACAAAGGGATGCAGGCTATCGGTAGATGTACAACCCTTAATACTGATGTGAGGTACATTGTAGTATGCATGTGCTTCTCCGATAAATCCGCCGATAATTGCGTCATTGCCGGAAATGGCAACATTTACCGAACAATCGGTATAGGTATGCGGGCCTTTCCAAACCTCTGCATATCCTACAAAGCCGCCGACTCTGGTGGTCGCAACAGTGCTGTTGTTTATAATCTTTCCTTCTGCAGAGCAGTTTTCAAACACCTGTCTATAGCTGGAGTTCTTACCGTAGAAACCGCCGACCCGGTATTCAATGCTGCCGGCAACCGTAACATCCAGGTTTTTAACCTGGCAGTTTCTATAGGTCTGAGCGCCGCCGCTGCCGTTTGTTTCACCAACAAAACCGCCTATGGCAGCATATGCGCCTGTAAGGCCTTCCGCGGATGCTGCATTAATCTTAAATCCGTCTACGACGCAGTTCTCAAAAGTGCAATCGTTGGAGAACAGGCCGAACATACCGCCGATTTGGTTGTGGTCCGAAGCACCTGCGCCCATCTTGTTAATTTCGACATTTGCTACAAAATCCTTAACGGTAACATTTTTAATTTCAGAAGCGATTCCGTATTCCGCAAGGCCACCGAGCTTGTATGCCGCAGAAGGCGTTGCGTCATCACCGCCGTTAAACACGAAGCCGTCAACCGTTACATTTTCCACAACGCAAGCTGTATTGCCGCTGTACCACAAGTTGCCCGCCAGCGCACCCGCTCTTACATTGGTTCCGTTTTCAGGAGCGGAAATAGAAGCGTCAATAATCGTTACATCATGGATATACGCAATAGGACTTGCGAACAAACCGAGGCGCAGCTTTTCGTCAGCCTGAGCATCGGATTTATCGATATTTAATCCGATAATCGCCTGACCCTGACCGTCGAACTCGCCTTTGAAGTCATTGCTGGCATCAAATCCGCCGATAGGCGTCCATTCGGTTCCGCTCAAATCCACAGAAGTATCCAGCACAATCTTTTTGCCTTCAAAATCATTGCCTTCGCTGACCAACTTTGCAAGTCCTGCCAGCTGCTCGGCGGAAGCCAAATTGTAAGTTGTTACTCCGGTATTTCCTGCATCATACCAGGATGTGTCTGCAGTTCCATCCCAGATGTCAACCAAGTCATATTCCGCATCCTTATCATACTGGTTGTTGAAGCTGTCGGATTCAAAGGCGGCCTGCGCAGCGACCACGCTGATACCGAACTGGATGGAAGCTTCCTTGCCGAGCTGGGCATTGGCCTCGTTGCCGACGGAAGCAGGCATATCCACCTTGATAATCAGGTAATGGCTGTCGCCGGAGAACAGCGTAGACTCGCGGCTGACTTCATTCAGCTTGTTGGTATCCTCGTAGCCAAGGACATTCTCGCCCAGGAATGCACAATAGAGAGTGACATCGCCGATGCCCTGAGGGTCATTGGCCTGCTGAATCAGCGTGGACACTTCCAGATAGTCAGACAGCTTGAACGCCTCGCCATTGACATTGGTGCCCGCCTTTTCGGATACAATGTTCATGCCCACTTTGTACTTCAGGGCCAGAGAGCCTTCATTGGTCAGCTTCAGTGCCACCACGCGGGTGTGGCCGGGCTCCCACAGAGCGCCGCTGAACAAATCGGTGACGCTGTCCAGGTCTTTCCATGTTGTGCCATCCTGGGTGTATTCAACGCCAATTTTCAGTGTACCGGACTGAATGGTGTTGACGCCGGAAGATACTTCATCTGTAAACCATGCAAAGGTGGTGCCAATCAGCATAGAGCAGCACAGCAACAGAGAAAGAATGCTTCCAAACAGTGCTTTTTTGCTTGTTTTCATGATATTTTTC
>JBGVGH010000138.1:0-4674 GCA_045121575.1 Faecousia sp. | reverse complement strand
TTTCTTATGTAGGTTTGTAAACTGGGTAATGCTCCGCCCTACAAGGGTGGGCTGGAGTTGTAGCGCCGGAGCGCGCTGGATGAAATTTAGCCGCGCCGCGGTTGGCATTGCCCCAGGAAATCCCCGGGCGGATAATATCCGCCCCTACTTGCAACTCCTAACTCCTAACTCCTAACTCCTAATTCCTAACTGCCACTGCTCCGCAGGGCCCAGGCCAAATACCCGCAGATGGCGGCAGGCGACACATTGCCCTGGGCGTACTCGATGCATTTTCTCAGCTTTTCCACCCCGTCGTTCAGCTCCCGGGCGCTGCGCCGGGAAGCCAGCTCCGCCGACAGCCGCAGCAGCGGCGGGTGGCCCGCCCGGGCTGCCATGGCGTCCTCCAGAATTTCCGTCCACTGCTGTAACATTTCAATCAGCTGGTCCCGCTTCCATTTTTCCATGGAAACCAGGGTGCAGGTCAGAAGGTAGGCATCCTTCTGACCGAACGCCCGGACAAAATCCAGAGTCTGCTGCTTTTCCTGCCCATCCCCGGACAAAAGGCTCCGGGCCTGTCCCAGAAAACCGCCGCTGCGGCTTGCGGCGGCCTCCACCGCCTCCCGCCCGGCCTGGGGAAATTCCTTTTCCAGCGTCCGGCACAGCAAATTTTCCTCCAGCGGCTGCAGCGCCAGTTCCACGCAGCGGGAGCGCACCGTGGGGAGGATTTTGTCCGCATTGTCCGTCAGCAGGAGGAACACCCCATAATGGGGCGGCTCTTCCAGAATTTTCAGCAGGGCATTTTGCCCCTCAACCCCCATTTCCTGGGGGAAAATGTAAACTTTATGGCTGCCCTCGTTGGGTCGGACGAACACATCGTCCCGCATCTGGCGGATGAGGCGCACCGGCACCGTCTTATGCTCCGGGTCGGTGACAAAAATCACATCGGGATGCACCCCGTCCAGCACCTTCCGGCAATGGCTGCACCGCAGGCAGGGCTTTTCCTGCCCCTGGCACATCACCGCCGCGGACAAAAGCCGGGCCAGTTTTCCTTTTCCCGCGCCTGCGGGGCCGGAAATCAGATAAAAATGGGCGTTTTTCCCCTGCCGCAGGCTGGCTGTTAAATTGTCCTTCAGCCGCTGGTTCCCCAGCAGAGATTCAAAACCCATAAAATACTCCTGTTTTCAAATTTCCCGCCCCTCCTCCGTTTGTCATTCTGAGCGAGCCGGAGGCGAGTCGAAGAATCTCCGCCTTACTCCATGAGATCCTTCGACTTCGCTGACGCTTCGCTCAGGATGACAGCGGGGGTATCGGGGTTGTGGATACAATCGATAGGCCCCGTAGGGGCACCCGTCCCCGGGTGCCCGCACCCCGTATCGGCGGACACCCCTTAAGGGGTGTCCCTACAATCCTTCCCGATAGGGGCCCGCGGGCGACCACAGGTCGCCCCTACGGATTTCATTTTTAATTTGTAATTTGTAATTCTTAATTCCTTTTGTTGCCCCTACTGACAACCGAATTATCCCCACAGGGCCGACAGCATGGGAATGACCTGCTTTTTCCGGCTCATCACATCCGGCAGGAAAGCGGTATTGTCCCGGGGGGTCACATGGAAGGCCTGCTCCACCGTATCGTCATCGCCTACATAGATAATCTGCGTACCTTCCAGCAGCACATCCGTCAGCATGAGAATCATCAGGGCAAAGCCCTTCTTTTTCGCGGTGGCGCGCATGATTTCCAGGAATTTGTCCTTGCGCTGGAGCATATCCTCGCTGTCCATGCAGGTAATCTGCGCCACCGCCAGGCTGTGCCCGGCGATGTGGAATTCCTTATAATCGCTGAAGAGGATTTCCTCCTCGGTTTTGTTTCCGGCGGATACGGAGAAAATCTCCTTGCCCAGCTCCTCCAGGGAAACCCGGGCGATGCGCGCCATCCGCTCGGCGGCCCACACATCCCGGTTGGTACAGGTGGGGGATTTGAACATGACGGTATCCGACAAAATGGCCGCCGCCATCATGCCCGCCAGGTTTGCGCTGGGAATCAGGCCCCGCTCCTGGAACATACTGGCGATGATGGTATTGGTGGAGCCCACCGGCTCGTTGCGGAAGTAGACAGGGTTTGCCGTCTGCACATCCGCCAGGCGGTGATGGTCGATGATGGCCAGAATCTCCGCCTCCTCCAGACCGGGCACCGACTGGGCCGCCTCGTTGTGGTCCACCAGAACCACCCGCTTGCGCCGGGGTTTGAGCAGATGGTACCGGGTCAGCACGCCTGCCACCTTTTCATTTTCATCCAGAATGGGATAGCAGGGGTCCCGGAATTTCAGCACCTGCTCCCGCACCGCGTCCACCCGGTCATCCAGATGGAAGCAGACCAAATCCGTGGTGCGGCAGATGCGCCCGATGGGGGTGGACTGGAAAATCAGCCGCGCCGCCCGGTAGGCATCAAAGGGGGTGAAAATGATGCAGGTGCTGGTGGGCAGGCTGCGCAGCTCCTCGGAAAGCTCCGCCTCGCACAGCACCAGACAGTTCACATTCATTTCCAGCGCCCGGCGAATCATATCCGGCTGGTGGCCGCACAGCACAATGGAATCCTGCCGGTGAAACAGCAGGTTTTCCCGGTTCTGAGGCAGGGCGATGGTCACCTCGCCCGAAATGGTGTCAATGCCCTCGCCGGCGTCGTTGAGCACCCGTCCCTCCAGCACCGACAGCACATTAAACAGAGGCACCTCCTCCAGATAGCCGGAGGAAACCAAGTCCATATTGTAGCTTGCCACATTTTCCCGGGAAAGCATACCGTAAAGCGTGCCGTCCTCATTGGCAACCGGCAGAGCGGAGATATTTTTCTGCCCCTGCAGCTCCTTCCAGGCCCGGCCAACCGTCACCGCCGCCGACAGCACCGGGGGGCAGTCAAAGCCCAAATCCCGCACCTGGGTGTACATACTGTGAATCTGCTTGGGCGGGGCAAAGCCGAAGCGGTTGAGGACAATCTGGGTTTCGTCGGAAACCCGGCCCAGACAGGCCGCTTCATATTCCCGCTCTCCCAGGGCGTTTTGCAGGGCGGTATAGGCCATGGCCGCCACAATGGAATCCGTGTCCGGATTGCGGTGCCCGGTTACATAAATTGGGTCCATATTTTTCCCCCTAACTTCTAATTCCTAATTCCTGATTCCTAACTGTCAAAGGTCCACTTCCCCCGCCAGATTCCGGGCGAACAGTGCCTGAATCTCGTCCGGGTTCATGCCCTGACCCAAACCCCACATCAGCTTGGTCATGGCGGCCTCCGAAGTCATGTCCCGTCCCTGAATCACGCCCAGCGCCATCATTTTGGTGCCCACCTGATAGACCCCCAGGTTGGCGCTGTCGTACAGGCATTGGGAAGTGACCACCACGCTGATGCCTTTTTCCAGGGCCCGGCGAATACCGTCCAGCCCTTTGTTCAAAATATTGATGCCCCCCAGGCCAAAGGCCTCGATGACAATGCCCTTATAGCCCATGTCTGCCAGAGCGTCAAAAATCCGGGAGGTCAGGCCGGGAGTCAGCTTCAGCAGAAATACCTCGTCGCTGACATCGGTTTTCAGCTCCGGCGCGCCGCAGGGGGCGGGCAGCACCGAAGTATCCACCGACAGTCCGGCGTGGCTGACCGTGGCCACATAGCGGGCGTTGATGGATTCAAAGGCGGAAAAGCCGGAGGCCCGCACCTTCACACCCCGGCAGCCCAGCATCACCTTCCGGTCAAAGGCCAGAAACACCCCCGGATAACCGGAAGCCGCCATGGCAAAGGCGGTGCGCAGGTTGTCCGGCCCGTCGGAGAGCACATCCGACAATGGCACCTGAGAGCCGGTAAACACCACCGGCAAATCGATATTGGGCAGCATAAAGGTGACCGCCGAGGCGGTATAGCCCATGGTATCGGTGCCGTGAGTCACCACAATGCCGTCAAACCCGGCCCGGCTTTCAAAAATGCCCCGGGCGATGAGCTGCCACTGGGCAGGGCCGATGTTGGAGGAATCCAGACAGATGAGGTCCTTCACCGTAATGTCATAATAGGTACGCAGCTGCTCCATTTCCCGGTCAAAAACGGCGGCGCTGTGGGGTACCAGTCCGTCGCCGCCGGGGGCGGAGGCGATGGTGCCGCCGGTGGTCAGCAGCAGAATATTCTTTTTCCGGTTCACAAGGCATACCTCCCCATAATCACTCTATCCTACATTATATCCACAGTTTGTGGAAATAGCAAGCAGAAACATTTCAAAACCCCGCCCCTTTTGCCGCCCATATTTCCCCACAACCTCAGCAATGGCGGCATAGGGCCGGCACACGGGCCGGTAAATTGGAGTTTATAGGACTAAGGCGTTGTAGGGCAAAGGCATGCCTTTGCCGACCGGTTGCAATTATCAGAGCGGTGAGAGAGAACCAACCCGGCGGCGAGAGCAGCGCACCCCAAAGGGGAAGGCGGGCGGCGAGGGCAGCCCCCCGCCCTACACTTTGTTTTTCTAAACGGCTCGACAAATTCCAATTTAACGGCCTGCGGGCGGATGATATCCGCCCCTACTGACAACTGACAACTGCCAACTGTTAACTATCAACTCCTAACTCCTCATTCCTAACTCCTCATTCCTAACTCCTCATTCCTAACTCCTCATTCCTAACTCCTCATTCCTAACTCCTCATTCCTAACTCCTCATTCCTAACTCCTCAT
>JBGVGH010000137.1:0-2640 GCA_045121575.1 Faecousia sp. | reverse complement strand
TTCCCCCCTGAATCATGTGACCCAGAACGATATCCGCATCCGGGAACTGCTTCACAGAGTGGGCACCGGTACCATCCGTGAGGTGATCATGGCCACCAATCCGGATACGGAAGGCGAAGCTACCGCCATGTACATTTCCAGGCTGCTGCGTCCCATGGAAGTGAAAGTGACCCGGCTTGCTTACGGCGTTCCCGTGGGCAGCCAGCTGGAATACGCCGACGAAGTGACCCTCTCCCGAGCACTGGAAGGCAGACAAGAGATCTGAAATAAAAAACGGACTGCTGCGTTTTTGCAGCAGTCCGTTTTCCCTTACTCCATATACCTCACAAAGCCAAGGCTCATATAATCCAGATACACATGCTTATCCGGGGTTTTGCCCATGGTGACCCGGCGGCAGTGGACTTCCCAGACGGGATTTCCTTCCAGCGTGGATGCTTTGATCTCAAAGACATGGTTCCAGCTGCGGCCCTCCATGTACTTTTCCTCCCGCAGGAACCGGATCAGCTCCAGCCGGCGGAAATTGAAGGTGGGGAATGCGCTTTTGATGCAGGTCTCAAAAAGGATTTCCGCGTCCCGGACACTGCCCTGCTCAAAGGTGCTGCGGATCATTGCGCCATAGTCTTCCATGGGATTACCTCCTTACAATTTTGAATATGCTTTGTCCAAAAATTTCTGTGTCGAAACCACAACCCGCTTGTGGGTTCCTTCACCGATCTTTCCTGCCTCATCATAAGCGGCTACGGCGAAGGTGATGGTATTGCCCCCCACGGCAGTGACCTCCGCTTCCGCCCGGACTTCCAGACCCACCGGGGTGGCGGACAAATGGGAGATGTTCAGCTCCACGCCCACACTGGTCTTGTCCTCGCCCAGGGCTTCTTCGATGGCCTCGCAGGCAGCGCCCTCCATCAGGGCCACCATACAGGGGGTCGCGTAAACCAGCAGGGAACCGGAGCCGACTTCCTTCGCCGTATCCTCCCGCTCCACAAGCGTCATCGCTTCGCCTTTCATACCAACTTCGATCTGCATTTTGAACACATCCTATTACAATATATTTGGACAAGGAAGCCGGGCAGCCAGTCCGGCTTTCTTTCCATCTCGTGCCTAAGCTACAATAAGAGGAGCAACTGGCTAACCTTCACCTCCTTGGGCTTTTATGCCCGCAAGAAAGACTGTTAGCCATCCTCTTATTGCAGCGTTCGATTTGAGCAGGTTGAGCCATAGAGTTCGTGTCACCCAATAGATTGAATCGGCAATGAGAAAAAGATGGATTCCGGTTGCGGATACTTTGTATTGGAGGAATGTGAATGAACTCTGTTGGCATTGACGTCTCGAAAGGAAAGAGCATGATAGCGGTCATGCGCCCCTTTGGAGAGGTGGTCTGCTCACCCTTTGAAGTGCCTCATACGTCCAGTGAACTCAGCGCGCTGGCAAGGCAGCTGAAAAGTCTGGACGGTGAGACCCGCGTGGTCATGGAGGCCACAGGCAACTACCATTTACCCATCGCAGTCGCGCTCCACGAAGCGGGGATCTATGTTTCTGTAGTCAACGCTATGCTGGTGCATGACTACGGGAACAACTCGTTGCGCCGGGGCAAAACCGATAAAAAGGATGCCATTAAGCTGGCAAACTACGGTCTTGACCGCTGGCTCACGCTTCCAGAATTCTCCCCGGAAGCAGAAATTCGGATGCAGTTAAAAACCTGCTATCGGCAGTACCAGCAGTATTCCAAGGTTCAGACCATGCTGAGCAACAACTTGATTTCTCTGCTGGATACCGTGTTTCCCGGAGTAAACCGCCTGTTTTCCAGCCCTGTAAGAGCAGATGGCAGCGAAAAGTGGGTAGATTTCGTTGAAACTTTCTGGCACTGTGAATGCGTCAGCGGTCTGTCCCAGAAGGTATTTGAAAAGAAATACCAGAAATGGTGTCAGAAGCATGGCTACTACTTCCGCGAAGCCAAGGCACTGGAAATCTATACCGCTGCCTGCGGAGCTGTCGGAGTGATGCCAAAAACTGAAACTACACATCTTCTGATTACCCAAGCTGTCTCACAGCTGCGAGCGACTTCTACCGCTCTGGCAGAGCTTAAGAAGGAGATGCTGCGTCTGGCTGAGTTGTTGCCGGAATTTCCGGTGGTACAGAAGATGTACGGCACCGGGCCGACCCTGGGGCCGCAGCTCATGGCCGAGATTGGCGATGTGCGGCGATTCCATTCGAAAAAAGCCCTGGTTGCCTTTGCTGGTATTGATGCTCCACCAAACGATTCCGGGCAGATCTCCGGCAACCACAAGGCTATGAGTAAAATCGGATCATCCGCACTCCGCAGAACACTGTTCCTGATTATGGGGGTGTACCTCCAGAACGCGCCTGTGGACGAGCCGGTGTACCAGTTCATGGACAAGAAACGAGCCGAGGGCAAGCCCTACAGGGTCTACATGATGGCTTCCGCAAACAAGTTCCTGCGCATCTATTACGCCTCGGTTAAGGCTTATCTCGACGCTTTAGAAACAGCGTAATCCCATACATAGATTGCTGGCTGGCCGCCGTTTCAAAAAAGAGACGCAAAGCGGCTTAGATTGCTGTGCCCATTTTGCGCTGCAAAATTTCTGAAATTCCTACTTGACTTTTGTTAGCAGGTCTTTC
>JBGVGH010000136.1:0-7507 GCA_045121575.1 Faecousia sp. | reverse complement strand
CTCGCTCTTAAATGACAAACTTTTTACCTCTGAGCGGCAAGGTCAAGACCTTGCCCTACATTTCGCTGTCCAAAACTACTCGATAAACCCCAATTTCCCATTTTTGAATTTTCCGGGAAATTTTGATTGTGGGGTAGCGGGACGGCGGGGGATGTGTTATAATGGACACAAGTATGCTGTGAGGAGAATTCCTATGATTGAATTGTTGGCTCCCGCCGGTTCCATGGAGGCGCTGCGGGCGGCGGTGCAGAACGGCGCCAACGCGGTTTATCTGGGCTGCGGCACCTTTAACGCCCGCCAGAGCGCGAAAAATTTTACCATCCAATCCCTGGCCGAGGCGGTGAAATACTGCCATGTCCGGGGCGTTGCGGTGCATCTGACCCTCAACACCCTGGTTTCCGACAAGGAAACTGACGACTGCATCAAGCTGATTCGCGCCGCGGCGGAGTGTGGGGTGGATGCTTTCATCGTGCAGGATTTGGGGGTGGTGCAGCTGTGCCGCCGGATTGCCCCTTCGGTGGCGGTTCACGGTTCCACCCAGATGACCGTTCACTCCCTGCCGGGGGTGCTGCTGTGTGCCGCCTGGGGTCTGACCCGGGTGGTGCTGAGCCGGGAACTGAACCGGGATGAAATTCGCTATATCTGCAAAAATGCCCCCATTGAAATTGAGGTATTTGGCCACGGGGCGCTGTGCATGAGCTATTCCGGCCAGTGCTACCTGTCTGCCGCCATCGGCGGACGCTCCGGCAACCGGGGACGCTGCGCCCAGCCCTGCCGCCAGTGCTATGGCTACAGCCGCCGGGAAAACCGGTACCCCCTAAGCCTGAAGGACAACTGCGTGGTGCAGCACCTGAAGGAGCTGGAGGAGATGGGCGTGACCTCCCTGAAGCTGGAGGGGCGGATGAAGCGCCCGGAATATGTGGCGGTGGTCACCGGGGTGTACCGGCAGGCCCTGGACACCGGAACGGTGACCAAACCCATGATGGATTCGCTTCTGGCGGCCTTTAACCGCCAGGGCTTTACCGATGGCTATTACAAAGGGGAGCTGGGCCGGGAGATGTTCGGCACCCGCCAGGAAACCGACCGGGAGACCGAGGAAGAATGGATGCGCGCTGCCCGCCAGAGCTATGAGGCGGCGGAAAATCCCCTGGTGAATGTGGCCATGCATGTGGTGGTGCAGCCGGGCATCAGCTCGCTGACGGTGCGGGACCCGGAGGGCCGCCGCTGCACGGTCAACGGCCCCCTGCCGGAGCTGGCCCGCACCCAGGCTTTGACAGAAGAAGCGCTGGAGGCCCGCCTGTCCAAAACCGGCGGCACGCCCTACCGCTGCGTCCGGCTGACGGCGGATGTGGCCCAGGGGCTGACCATTTCCGCTGCGGGCATCAATGCCATGCGCCGGGACGCGCTGAACCAGCTCACCGCCCTGCGCAGCCGCAGGCAGCCGGTGAATCTGCAGCCCATGGTCAAGCTGCAGCATCATAAGGGGCTGCGGGAGCAGCCGGGTTACACCGTTGCCGTCACCACCCGGGAGCAGATTACCCCCAGGGTGATTGCCATGCGCCCGGCGGTGCTGTATGTGCCAATCCATATTCTGGCGGGGGATGAAAAGCTGACCCGCTATCTGGTGGAGGAGTGCCATCTGGCGGTGGCGCTGCCCCGGATTATTCACGACGGACAGATGAAAAAGCTGGGGCAGGATTTGCGCCAGCTGCGGCGCTGGGGCGTGCAGGAGGCTTTGGTTGGAAATCTGGGCCATCTGCTGCCGGTGCGGCAGGCGGGCATGGAGGCCCGGGGCGATTTCGGCCTGAACCTCTACAATTCCCTTGCCATGCACACGGCCCAGGAACTGGAACTGAAATCCGCCATGCTCAGCTTTGAAATGACCCTGCCCCAGGTGCGGGATATCAGCAAACCCGTGCCCACGGAGCTGCTGGTTTATGGCCGGATGCCCCTGATGGTGACGGAAAACTGCCTGATTCGGGGCAAAACCGGAGAGTGCGCCTGCCATCTGGGCAATACCAAGCTGGTGGACAAGACAGGCGCGGAGTTCCCGGTGATTCGGGACGGCGTTTCCTGCCGCAGCGTGCTGCTCAACGGCAAGAAGCTGAGCTGGCTGGACCGGCAGAAGGATTTGAGCAAGCTGGGCCTGTGGGCACTGCGGCTGTATTTTACCACGGAAAACGCTTCGGAGGTGGACCGGGTGCTGCAGTCGTGTGTGGTGCCGGTGCCCTTTGACCCCGGTGCCTGCACCCGCGGGCTGTATCTGCGGGGCCTGGACTGAGAAAGGATAAAAACCATGCAACTGATTCTGGCCTCCCAGTCGCCCCGGCGGCGGGAGCTTCTGAGCCTGTTCGGCATCCCCTTTGTGGTGCGGGCGGCGGATATTGACGAAACCATGGACGCGGCAAAGCCCCCCTTTGACGAGGTGGCCCGGGTCAGCCGCTGCAAGGCGCTGGCGGTTTCCGCCGGGGCGGAGGATGTGGTGGTGGCAGCTGACACCATCGTGGTCTGCGCCGGGGTTGTGTTGGGAAAGCCCAAAGATGAAGCGGATGCCCGCCGGATGCTGGGCCTGCTTTCCAATCGGGACCATCAGGTGATGACCGGGGTGACGGTGCGGCGGGGGAGCCGGATTGTCACCTTCACCGAGGTGACGGATTTGCACTTCCGGGCCTTGTCGGCAGGGGAAATCGACCGCTATATCGCCACCGGCGAGCCCATGGACAAAGCAGGCGGCTACGGCATTCAGGGCGGCGCGGCGCTGTTCTGTGAGCGAATGAACGGGGACTATTACAATGTGATGGGCCTGCCGGTGTGCCGCCTGGGTGAAGTTTTGAAGGAAATTGCCCCGGAATGGAGGGGAAAACTGGCATGAGACACTTTTTTACCAGAAAAATCAAGGTCGTTGTGGCCCTTGCCCTGCTGCTGACGGTACTGCTGGGCGTGGCGGTGAGCATGACGGGAAAGGCGGTGCCGGGCGGCTTTGTCCAGACGCTGCTGACCCCGCTGCGCTCCGGGGCTTATGCCCTGGTGGGGCAGGCGGAGCGGCTGTACAGCTATATTTATGAATTTGACTCTCTGAAGGCGGAAAATGAGGCCCTGAAAGAACAGCTTGCCGCCATGCAGGAGGAGGCCCGGCAGGCCGATGCCCTGCTGCGGGAGAACCAGCGGCTGAAGGAACTGCTGGGCTTTCAGGCGGCAAACCAGGACTATGTGCTGACAAGCGCCAATGTGATTTCCCGCAGCTCCAACGACTGGAACAGCACCTATACCATCAACCGGGGGGAAAACGCCGGCATTGCCGTGGGCATGTGCGCCGTCACCGCCAACGGCGAGGTGACGGGCATCGTCACCCAGGTGGGAAAAAACTATGCCGTGGTTCGGACGGTGCTGGATTCCTCCCTGGAAATCGGCGCCATGATTTCCTCCTCCGGCTACAGCGGCGTGGTGTCCGGCTGCTATACCTCCGGCTACAGCGATATGCTGCGGATGGATTACCTGAGCAGCACCGCCATCATCCGCACCAACGACCAGGTGGTCACCTCCGGCTCCACATTGTATCCCCGGAACCTGATTCTGGGCTATGTGGTGGATGCGGGATTTGATGCCGCGGGTCTGGCCAAGTACGCAATTTTGAAGCCCGCTGCGGATATTGACAATCTGGAGCAGGTGTTTATCATCATGGATTACGCGAAGGAATGAGATTCTCTATGGCAAAAAAGCAGGACTTTCGGCCGGACCGGACGGGTCTGCGGCAACTTCAAAAGCTTTGGCCCACCCCTTTGCAGCAGCTTACGGTACTGCGGTGGCTGCTGTATGGGGCGGTGTGCCTGGTGGGGTTGCTGATGCAGGATGTGTGCCTGTACCGGGTGGATGTGGCCGGGGGCTGCACCGATGTGGTGCCGTGCCTGATTGTGATGGTGGCGGTGATGCGGGGCGGCGAAAGCGGCAGCGTGTTCGCCCTGGTGATGTCGGTGCTGTACTTTTTCTCCGGCTCCGCTCCGGGCTTTTATGTGATTCCGCTGCTGACGCTTTGCGCGGTGTTTGCGGCGATTTTCCGGCAGGCGTTTCTCCGGCGCAGCCTGCTGGCACTGCTGCTGTGCGCGGCAATTGCCATGATTTTGTATGAAACAGGGCTGTTTGCGGTTTGCCTGTTTCTGAAACAGACGGTGGGGAGCCGCTTTGGGGAGAGCCTGATGACGGCGCTGGTGACCCTGCCTGCGGTGCCGGTGTGCTATCCGGTGCTGCTGGCCATCGGAAAACTGGGAGGGGAAACATGGAGAGAATAACCCGGTTTCGGGCGGTGGCCCTGCTGTGCATTCTGGCTGTGATTTTTACCTTTTTCGGCATCCGCCTGTATTCCATGCAGGTGCGGGACGCGGAAAAGAACGGCAACAACACCACCACCTATGTGACACAGACCCGGGTGCGGGGTGTCCGGGGAGAACTGCTGGACACCAACGGCAACAAGCTGGTGAGCAACCGGGCAAGCTATAATTTGACCATCAACCACTATGTGATTTTGAAGGCAGACGGCACCAATCACTATTTGCTGGAGCTGGTGCGGCTGCTGCGGGAAATGGAAGTAGACTACAATGACCATTTCCCGGTGACGAAGGAATTCCCCTTTTCCTATACCCTGGAGCAGCAGAGCGGCACCTGGCAGGGCTATTTCCAGAAGTTCCTGGTGAACCGGGGCAGCATCGATTCGGACATTTCCGCGCCGCTGCTGATGAAGGAGCTGCGCAAGAGCTATTACATCCCCGACGACTGGAACGACGAGGACGCCCGGGCGGTTATCGGATTGCGGTATGAGCTGACGCTGCGCAACGGCATCACCAACCTGCCCACCTATGTGCTGCTGGAGGATGCCTCTGAGGAGCTGCTGACGGCGGTGCGGGCACTGGACATTCCGGGCATGACGGTGGAGGCTTCCGCCGTGCGCACCTATAATACGGAATATGCGGCCCACATTCTGGGCTACATCGGCGCCATGAACAGCGACCAGTGGGCCTATTACAAGGAAATCGACGGCTATGAAATGGACGCACTGGTGGGCCAGAGCGGCCTGGAAAAGGCCTTTGAGGAATACCTGCACGGCGTAGACGGCATCCGGGTGGATGAAGTGACCAAGGACGGCGTGCTGGTCAACAGCTATTACAAGGTGGAGCCCCAGGCTGGCAGCAATGTGGAGGTTTCCATCGACCTGCTGGTGCAGGCGGCTGCGGAGGATGCCCTGGCCCAGGTGATGGAAAACCGCCGGAACCCGGAGGTGAACCTGTCCACCAAGGGACGGGACGCCGAGGGCGCCGCGGTGGTGGCGCTGGATGTGAAAACAGGGCAGGTGCTGGCCTGCGCCAGCTATCCCACCTATGATTTGGCCAATCTGTTTGAAAACTGGAACGAAATCACCGAGGCGGACTATAACCCACTGCTGAACCGGGCGCTCATGTCCACTTACAATCCCGGCTCCACTTATAAGGTAGCCATGATTGTGGCCGGTGCCAATGCCGGGGTAATCAATTCTTCCACCGAAATCAATGACACCGGCATTTACATCAAATACAGCGGCTATTCCCCCAAGTGCCTGTATTACACCAACCACGGCGTGGGACACGGGTACCTCAATGGAGCGGAGGCGCTGAAGGTGTCCTGCAACTATTATTTCTACTGGCTGGCAGACCACATGGACATTGCCGACATTGACATTGTGGCCCAGGGGCTGGGCCTGGGGGAGAAAAGCGGCGTGGAGCTGTATGAGGCCCAGGGCACCCGGGCCAATCCCGACAGCAAGGCGGCGGCCTTTGCCGGCACGGAAAACGCCAAGTGGTACCCCGCTGACCAGCTGATGGCAGGCATCGGCCATTCGGAAAACTATTTTACCCCCATGCAGATGGCGGTCTATGCCAGCACCCTGGCCAATCAGGGGGTGCGGTATAAGGCCACCTTCCTCAGCCGGGTGGTGTCGGCAGATTACCGGGATTTGGTGTATCAGAACACCAGCCAGGTGCTCAGCACCCTGCCCATCTCCCAGGAGGCGCTGAATATGTATATGCGGGGCATGCAGATGGTGGCTCAGGAGTCCGGCGGCACCGCCTATTCCACCTTCCGGGATTATCCCATCAAGGTGGCGGCCAAGACCGGTACTGCCCAGATTGGCTCCGGCTCGTCCAACGGCGCGTTTATCTGCTTCGCCCCGGCGGACAATCCCCAGATTGCCATTGCGGTTTACGGCGAAAAGGTGGACGGCGGCAGCTATCTGGCCCCGGTGGCCAAGGCCATTCTGGATACCTATTTCGGAATGAACAGCGGCGATGTGGACATCATCGAAAATCAGGTTGGCTGATACACAAAAAGGGCGTGAAGAATCACGCCCTTTCTTTTTTGGAGTGGTATCAATAAAAGCCTGCCGGGGCGGATAAAATGGGGTTTGTAGGGCTAAGGTGTTGTAGGGCAAAGGCATGCCTTTGCCGCTCAAAGTTGAAAAGGTGTGTCATTTAAGAGCGAGCCGAAGGCGAGTCGAAGAATCTCTATCTTTCCACATGAGATCCTTCGACTTCGATAGCGCTCCGCTCAGGATGACAGCGGGGGACCTGTTGCCTTGCATAGAACTGCTGATTACGATACAGGTCGGCGAGGGCATGCCCTCGCCCTACAATGAGGTGGTGGAAACAGCGCTACAAACCCCAATTTATCCGCCCTTACCGGCCCCTGAAAACGAATTTCGTACAACTTTATCAATAATAATTTGGCAATTTACGATATTTTTACATTTTTGACACTTTACAAGTAAAAATTCCTATTGTATAATGAGCCTGTACGGGCAATTTTACCGTACAGGCTCGTATTTTCACTGCCGGATGGCAGTAAGAATTTTTTGGAGGTTTTTTACCATGTCTGTTAAAGTTGCTATCAATGGTTTCGGCCGTATCGGCCGTCTGGCTTTCCGCCAGATGTTCGGCGCTGAGGGCTTCGAGGTTGTCGCTATCAACGACCTGACCTCTCCCAAGATGCTGGCTCACCTGCTGAAGTACGATTCCACCCAGGGCGCTTACGCCGCTCCCTTCGGCACTCACACTGTCGAGGCTGGTGAGGACAACATCGTCGTCGACGGCAAGAAGATCACCATCTACGCCAAGGCCAACGCTGCCGAGCTGCCCTGGGGCGAGCTGGATGTGGATGTCGTGCTGGAGTGCACCGGCTTCTACACCTCTAAGGCCAAGGCTCAGGCTCACATCGACGCCGGTGCCAAGAAGGTCGTCATCTCCGCTCCTGCCGGCAACGACCTGCCCACCATCGTTTACAATGTGAACCACAACACCCTGACCAAGGAAGACAACATCATCTCCGCTGCTTCCTGCACCACCAACTGCCTGGCTCCCATGGCTAAGGCTCTGAACGACCTGGCTCCCATCGAGTCCGGCATTATGTGCACCATCCACGCTTACACCGGCGACCAGATGATTCTGGACGGCCCCCAGCGTAAGGGCGACCTGCGCCGCTCCCGTGC
>JBGVGH010000135.1:0-10349 GCA_045121575.1 Faecousia sp. | reverse complement strand
ATTGTCCTGCGCTGCCAGTGGCAGAGCAAGCAGGACAATTTATGGCGCAGCGGTCGACAGGCGACGCAGCGCTTTTGCGCAAGGAGCCGTCGAGCACCGCAAGCGGGACCATCTCCATCCAAAAGTCACAGACTTTTGGATGCACCCAATATTGTCCTGCGCTGCCAGTGGCAGAGCAAGCAGGACAATTTATGGCGCAGCGGTCGACAGGCGACGCAGCGCTTTTGCGCAAGGAGCCGTCGGGCACCGCAAGCGGGACCATCTCCATCCAAAAGTCACAGACTTTTGGATGCACCCAATATTGTCCTGCGCTGCCGGTGGCAGAGCAAGCAGGACAATTTATGGCGCAGCGGTCGACAGGCGACGCAGCGCTTTGGCGCAAGGAGCCGTCGGGCACCGCAAGCGGGACCATCTCCATCCAAAAGTCACGGACTTTTGGATGCACCAAATATTGTCCTGCGCTGCCGTGGGAGCATTGCCCACACTGCCCCCGGTAAATACACAATATTTTCTTCTTTTTCGGCAAATTCGTAACATTTGCGAAAGGGCCGACTTGGGCATCGGCCCCTACCCACTTTTTTACAGTCAGAGGGGCGGATGATATCCGCCCCTCTCACTTTTTTGCACCCCCACATCAACGCTTGAAAGATGGGAGAAATGACTATGACAAAATATATTTTCGTGACCGGCGGCGTGGTTTCCGGTCTGGGCAAGGGCATCACCGCCGCCTCCCTGGGCCGCCTGCTGAAAGCCAGAGGGCTGAAAGTCGCCGCCCAGAAGCTGGACCCCTATATCAATGTAGACCCCGGCACCATGAGCCCCTACCAGCACGGCGAGGTGTATGTCACCGAGGACGGCGCGGAAACCGACCTGGATTTGGGCCACTATGAGCGGTTCATCGACGAGGATTTGAACCGGTTTTCCAACCTGACCACCGGCAAGGTCTACTGGAATGTGCTGAACAAGGAGCGCCGGGGAGAATACCTGGGCTCCACGGTGCAGGTGATTCCCCACATCACCAACGAAATCAAGGAATTTGTCTACCGGGTGGGCAAGCAGACCGACGCGGATGTGGTCATCACGGAAATCGGCGGCACCATCGGCGACATCGAATCCCAGCCCTTTCTGGAGGCAGTTCGCCAGATTTCCCTGGAGGTGGGCCGGGAAAACAGCCTGTTTATCCATGTGACCCTGGTTCCCTTCCTCCGGGGCTCCGACGAGCACAAATCCAAGCCCACCCAGCACTCCGTCAAGGAACTGCGGGGCATGGGCATCAACCCCAATATCATCGTGCTGCGCTGCGATGAGCCGCTGGAGGACGCCATCTTCCAGAAAATCAGCCTGTTCTGCAATGTGAAGCCCGACTGCGTCATTGCAAATATCACCCTGCCCAATTTGTACGAAGCTCCCCTGATGCTGGAAAAATCCAACTTCTCCGCGGTGGTCTGCCGGGAGCTGGGTCTGGAAACCCAGGCCCCGGATTTGCGGGAATGGCAGCTTCTGGTGGAAAAAATCCACAACCGCCGCAAAACCGTGACCATCGGCCTGGTGGGAAAATATGTGTCGCTGCACGATGCCTACCTGTCGGTGGCGGAGGCCCTGCGCCACGCCGGCTACGCGCTGGATGCCAAAGTGGACATTCACTGGATTGATTCAGAAACCCTGACGGAAGAAAACTACCGGCAATCCCTTCAGGGGCTGGGGGGCATCATCGTGCCCGGCGGCTTCGGCGGCCGGGGCATTGAGGGCATGATTCTCGCCGCCCGGTTTGCCCGGGAGGAGGGCGTTCCCTATTTCGGCATCTGTCTGGGAATGCAGATTGCGGTCATTGAATTTGCCCGGAATGTGCTGGGTCTGAAGGACGCCAACTCCGGCGAGTTTGTCACCGACGGCAATCACAAGGTCATCGATTTCATGCCCGGCCAGAGCGAGGAGCTGGACAAAGGCGGCACCCTCCGCCTGGGCAGCTATCCCTGCGTCATCAAAGAGGGCACCACCATGGCCCGGTGCTACGGCTGCCATGAAATCCACGAGCGCCACCGCCACCGCTATGAATTTAACAACGATTACCGGGAGCCTATGGAGCGCGCCGGCCTGTGCCTCAGCGGCACCTCCCCGGACGGCCGTCTGGTGGAAACGGTGGAACTGCCGGGCCGCCCCTTCCATGTGGGCGTGCAGTATCACCCGGAATTTAAGAGCCGCCCCAACAAGCCCCATCCCCTGTTCGTCGGCTTTGTGCAGGCCAGTCTGGAGGAAAAAGTATGAGCATTCACGAGGAATGCGGCGTATTCGGCGTCTATACCACCCGCCCGGAACCGGTGGCGAGTCTGGTCTACTATGGCCTGTACGCCCTGCAGCACCGGGGACAGGAGGGCTGCGGCATCTGCGTCAATGATGACGGTGTGTTCACCTGTCAGAAAGGGCTGGGGCTGGTCAGCGAGGTGTTCGGCAGCCGGGAGCTGGGGAAATTTCCCCTTGGCAATATCGCCGTGGGCCACGCCCGCTACGGCACCACCGGCGGCAACAATCTGGACAACTGCCAACCCATTGTGGTGAATCACCTCAAGGGAAAGCTGGCGCTGGCCCACAACGGCAACCTGAGCAACGCCCTTTCCCTGCGCAAGGAGCTGGAGCTGTCCGGCGCCATTTTCCACACCACCTCCGACACGGAAACCATCGCCTATGTCATCACCCGGGAGCGGATTACCGCCCCCTCCATCGAAGCGGCGGTGGTGCGGGCCATGGAGAAGCTGGAGGGCGCTTATTCTCTGGTGATGATGTCTTCCAGCAAGCTGATTGCGGTGCGGGATCCCCACGGCTTCCGTCCCCTTTGCTACGGTGAAATGCCGGACGGCAGCTTTGTGGTGGCCTCGGAAAGCTGCGCGCTGGCGGCGGTGGGTGCTTCCTTCGTGCGGGATATTCTCCCCGGAGAAATTGTCACCTTCAGCCGGGACGGCATCCAGTCCAACACCGAGCACTGCCAAACCAGGCCAAAACGGCTGTGCATTTTTGAGCATATCTACTTTGCCCGCCCGGACTCCGTGATTGACGGTGTCAGCATCCATCAGGCCCGGCTGAAGGCGGGCGAGCTTCTGGCAAAGGCCCATCCCGTGGAAGCGGATGTGGTGGTGGGCGTGCCGGACTCCGGGCTGGATGCCGCCCTGGGCTATGCCCGTGCCTCCGGAATTCCCTATGGCATCGGCCTTATCAAAAACAAATACATCGGCAGAACCTTCATCTCTCCGGGGCAGAATGACCGGGTGGACAAGGTGCGCATCAAGCTCAGCCCGGTGGAAAGCGAGATTCGGGGCAAGCGGGTGGTGCTGATTGACGATTCCATCGTCCGGGGCACCACCTCCCAGCGCATTGTGCAGCTTCTGCGCTCTGCCGGTGCGGCCGAGATTCATATGCGGGTTTCCGCCCCGCCGTTTTTGCATCCCTGCTATTACGGCACAGACATCGACTCCGAGGAAAACCTCATCGCCTGTCACCACAGTGTGGCGGAAATTGGGGAAATCATCGGCGTGGACTCCCTGGGCTACCTGCCCCTGGAAGCCCTGCCTCAACTTTCCGGTAGCAACGATTTTTGCAGTGCCTGCTTCAGCGGCTGCTATCCCACCGGCATTCCCGGTGACACCCGGAAAGACCAGTTCGAGCAGAAACTCTCCCACCGAAAGGAGCGGTAAAGACCATGGTTCGGCAATATGACAAAAAAATCGTCCTTCCCGACGGCAGTGAATTTTACGGCTACGGCTTCGGCGCCGACCGGGAAATGATGGCCGAGGTGGTGTTCAACACCTCCATGACCGGCTATCAGGAAATCCTTTCCGACCCCTCCTACACCGGGCAGGCCGTGATTATGACCTATCCCCTGATTGGCAACTACGGCATGAATGATGACGATTACGAAACCGCCCGCCCCTCCATCAGCGCCCTCATCGTCCGGGAGCTGAACGGCGCGCCTTCCAACTTCCGCTCCACCGAAACCCTGGAACAAGTCATGGGCCGCTGGGGCATTGTGGGCATCGCCGGGGTGGACACCCGGGCCATGGCCCGGCACATCCGGGACAAGGGCAGCTGCAAGGGGCTGATTACCGATGCCGCCACCTCCAATCTGGCAGCGGTGATTCGGCTGCAAACCACCCCTCTTCCCACCAATCAGGTAGCCACCGTCAGCACCAAAGTCCCCTGGACTGCCCCGGCGGAAAATCCCCGCTTCCATGTGGCCGCCATTGACTGCGGCATCAAGCTGAATATCATCCGCAGCCTGAACAGGCGCGGATGTGATGTGACGGTGCTGCCCTTTGACACCACCCCGGAACAAATCCGGGCGCTGGCACCGGACGGTCTGTTTCTCTCCAACGGGCCGGGAAATCCCCAGGACGCCACCCCCGTCATTGACCTGGTGCGGCAGCTGCGGGGCGAGGTGCCCATTTTCGGCATCTGCCTGGGGCACCAGATTCTCGCCATGAGCTACGGCGCACAGACCTATAAATTGAAGTTCGGCCACCGGGGCGGCAACCACCCCGTGAAAAATTTGCAAACCGGCAAGGTGGAAATCACATCCCAGAACCATTCCTACGCAGTGGATGCCGCAACCCTTGCGGGTACCGGCCTCAGCGTCACCCATGTGAATCTGCTGGACGGCACGGTGGAGGGGCTGAAATGTGAAAAAGACCGGGTGTTTTCCGTGCAGTACCACCCGGAAAGCGCCCCCGGCCCCCAGGACAGCGGCTACCTGTTTGACGAATTTACAGCCATGATGGAGGAGGCGCGCCATGCCAAAACGAACTGACATCCATAAAATTCTGGTCATCGGCTCCGGCCCCATCGTCATCGGTCAGGCGGCGGAATTTGACTATGCCGGAACCCAGGCCTGCCTGGCACTGAAGGAGGAGGGCTACCAGGTCATCCTCTGCAACTCCAACCCCGCCACCATCATGACCGACCCCGCCATTGCGGACAAGGTCTACATGGAGCCGCTGACTTTGGAATATCTGGCAAAAATCGTCCGCTACGAGCGGCCGGACGCCATCATCCCCGGCATCGGCGGTCAGACGGGACTGAACCTGGCCATGCAGCTGGAAAAGAAGGGTATTCTGAAAGAATGCCGGGTGGAGCTGCTGGGCACCCCCAGCCGAAGCATTGAAATGGCGGAGGACCGGGAGCTGTTCAAGGAGCTGTGTGAGCGTCTGGGAGAGCCGGTGCTTCCCTCCCGCATTGCCAACACCATGGAAGAGGGCCTGCTGGCCGCCGAAGAAATCGGCTATCCCGTGGTGCTGCGCCCTGCCTTTACCCTGGGCGGCACCGGCGGCGGCTTTGCCGACAATGAGGACGAGTTCCGGGAAATCATGAAAAATGCCCTGGTACTCTCCCCGGTGCATCAGGTGCTGGTGGAAAAGTCCATCAAGGGCTACAAGGAAATTGAATACGAGGTGATGCGGGACGGAAACGACACCGCCATCGCCATCTGCAACATGGAAAATCTGGACCCGGTGGGCATCCATACCGGCGACTCCATCGTGGTCTGTCCCTCTCAGACTCTCACAAACAAGGAATACCAGATGCTCCGCGACAGCGCGCTGAAGCTGATTCGGGCGCTGAAAATTCAGGGCGGCTGCAATGTGCAGTTTGCACTGGACCCCCACTCTTTCCAATACTACCTCATCGAGGTCAATCCCAGAGTGTCCCGCTCCTCGGCGCTGGCCTCCAAGGCCTCCGGCTACCCCATCGCCCGGGTGTCCGCCAAAATCTGCGTGGGTATGCACCTGGACGAAATTGCCCTGGCCAACACCCCCGCCTGCTTTGAGCCGGCACTGGACTATGTGGTGACGAAAATGCCCCGGTTCCCCTTCGACAAATTCTCCGATGCCAACAACCGGTTGGGCACCCAGATGAAGGCCACCGGCGAAACCATGAGCGTGGGCAGAACCTTTGAGGAAAGTCTGCTCAAGGGCATCCGCTCCCTGGAAATCGGGGTTTACCACCTGCACATGGAAAAGTTCGACGCCTGGCAGAAAGAGGAGCTGCTGCGCTACATCGCCATCGGCACCGACGACCGGATTTACGCCATCGCCCAGCTTCTGCGTCTGGGTGTCTGCGTGGAGGAAATCGCCCGGGCCAGCCAAATTGACCTTTTCTTCCTGCGGAAACTATCCTCCATTGTGGATATGGAGGCGCTGGTGCGACGCCATGTTCTGGACAGCAGCGTGCTGTTTGCCGCCAAAAAGATGGGCTTTTCCGACAAAGCGGTGGCCGCCCTGTGGAATGTCCCCACCGGGCAAATCTACGCCCTGCGCCGGCAGAAGCGTATGCTGCCCACCTACCGGATGATTGACTCCTGCGCCGGAGAATTTGACAGCTATATCCCCTATTTTTACTCCACCTACGAAACGGAAAACGAATCGGTGGTGTCCGACCGGAAAAAGGTCATCGTCCTCGGCTCCGGCCCCATCCGCATCGGACAGGGCGTGGAGTTTGACTACTCCTCCGTCCACGCCGTCCAAACCATCCGAAACGCCGGATACGAGGCCATCATCATCAACAACAACCCGGAAACTGTTTCCACCGACTACACCACCGCCGACAAGCTGTACTTCGAGCCGCTGACGGTGGAGGATGTGATGAACATTGTGGCGCTGGAGCGGCCGGAGGGGGTCATCGCCTCTCTGGGCGGGCAGACCGCCATCAATCTGGCCCAGCCGCTGGCGGATTTGGGTGTAAAAATCATCGGAACCGACTGCCAGGCCATCGAAAAAGCGGAAAACCGGGACGCCTTTGAGAAGCTGCTGCTGTCGCTGCAGATTCCCCAGCCCCGGGGAAAGGCCGTCACCCGGATTGAGGACGGCGTTGCCGCCGCCCGGGAAATTGGCTATCCCGTGCTGGTGCGCCCCTCCTTCGTGCTGGGCGGGCGGGCCATGCAGATTGTGGCAAACGAAAATCAGCTGCGGCATTACCTGCAAACCGCGGTGGAAATCGACGAAAGCAAGCCTGTGCTGGTGGATAAATACATCCGGGGCAAAGAGGTGGAAATCGACGCCATCTGCGACGGGGAAAATGTGTTCGTCCCCGGCATCATGGAGCTGGTGGAGCGCACCGGCGTCCACTCCGGCGACTCCATTTCCGTCTACCCCTCCTTCAGCATTTCCAACCGTGTCAAGGGCATCATCCTGCAATATGCCAAAAAGCTGGGGCCTGCCATCGGCATCCGCGGCCTGTTCAATGTGCAGTTCATCGTGGATGAAGAGGAAAATGTGTATATCATCGAGGTAAACCCCCGCTCCTCCCGGACGGTGCCCTTTTTAAGCAAGGCCACCGGCTTCCCCCTGGCGGACATCGCCACTCTGGTTGCTCTGGGCCGCAGCCTGCCCAGCCAGGGCATCACCCAGCTGTACCCCGACGAAAAGAAGCGGTACTATGTGAAAGCGCCCGCCTTCTCCTTTGCCAAGCTGCGGGGGCTGGATGCCTACCTGTCCCCGGAAATGAAATCCACGGGCGAAGCCATCGGCTATGACCGCAGCCTGACCCGGGCGCTGTACAAGGCGCTGCAGGCTTCCGGCGTGAAGCTGCAAAACTACGGCACCGTCCTTGCCACCATTTCGGATGAAGACAAGGCAGAGGCCCTGCCCCTGCTTCGCCGGTTCTATCAGCTGGGCTTCAATATTGAGGCCACCAAAGGCACCGCGGATTTCCTCCGGGCCAACGGCATCAAGACCCGGGTAAAGGCCAAGGTGGACGACGGCTCCGAGGAGATTCTGGATGCCATCCGCGCCGGCTATGTGACTTATGTCATCAACACCATGGATGTGCGCTGCGAAGATGCACGCTCCGGCTCCGGCCGGATTCGCCGCTGCGCGGTGGAAAACGGCGTGACCATGCTCACCGCCCTGGACACCGTCCGGGTGCTGCTGGATGTGCTGGAAGAAATCACCCTGGGCATCTCTACCATCGATGCCTGACCGATCACGCAAAAGCCCCCGGACGGCCTGCGCCGTCCGGGGGCTGTGTCAAAGAAGATAAGTTGTCAGCAGGGGCGGCATATATGCTGCCCACAAACCCTTCCCCCGGGGGTGGTGCTCCGCGCAGCGAATCAAAATATTCATGATTGTCGGGGGCAATCATACAAAAATTCTGATGGTGCCCCGAAGGGGCGGATAAGGAACGGCGCCCTGTTGGGCATTGCAGAAAGTCTGAAACAGAGCAAATCGCGAAAACTTTCCGCCCGCATTCCTCATCAGTCAAAAATCAAAGATTTTTGCCAGCTTCCCCCCGGGGGAAGCGTTTGGGCGGATAATATCCGCCCAAACGAGGTATCCGATTTGCAGGCACAATCGGTAAACACCGTAGGGGCACCCGTCCCCGGGTGCCCGAATCCTGCCATCGGCGGACACCCCGGGAGGGGTGTCCCTACCATGCACTTTTCGACAGGGCGCACCGCCCCCGGGGGAAGCGTTTTGCTGTCCCGGCCGATTAACTCCTAATTCCTCATTCCTAATTCCTAACTCTTATCGCACAGCCCGGTAGGAGGTGACATTTTTCACGGTTTCGCCGTCGATTTGCAGCGGCGTGGGGCGGTCAAAGGTCACGGTAATCTCCCTGCCCTCCAGCACCTGCACCGCATCCGTATGCCGGATGTGTTCTCCCTTGAAAATAGAGGGGAAAATCATCAGGGTCTTTAATTTCCCGGAGCCGTGGAACACCATCACCGACAGGGTCTGCCCACCCCGGTTCTGCTTTGGGGTGGGATACATTCCGCCGCCGTAGCACTTGCCAAACATGGTGGGGGCCAGCCATACCCTGTCGTATGTATAGGTTTTGCCGTCCACCGTGACGGTAGCCCCTGTGGGTCGGTAGTGAAACAGCAGTCCCTTAATGGCAATGGCGGTATAGTTTACCTTCCCCTTGCCCTTTTGGCGCAGCCTGTCCCCCTCCTCGGTGCAGTAGCCGTCAATGCCGTAGCCCACGCCGTTGAGGAAGCGCCGCTTCTGTCCATTTACCTCCACCACCGGCAGGTTCTCCAGATACTGCCGGATGGGGAATGGGTTGTCCCCGCAGTTTTTCCCCAGCTCCCGGGCAAAGTCGTTGCCCGTGCCGATGGGGAAATACAAAATCTGCTCCGGCAGAGAAAGGCCCGCGGTGTTGTTGATAAAATGATTCAGCGTGCCGTCGCCGCCGGCCAGGATGAGAAAATCCTCCGGCCCGATGGCCTCCAGAAACGCCCGGTAGTCCGTCACATCCGCCACATCCTGATACTGCAAGGGCGCATCATAAAGCAGCTCCAAAAGGGAAATATCCTTCCCGCAGGTGCCGTTTCCAGCTTTTCGATTGGTCAGCACATAGCCTGTTGCCATATTGTTTCTCCCTTTTCTTGTTTTTCTTTCAGCAGCCGCTCTGCCGCGGCAGCCACCGCATGGGAACCCTCCGCCTGCACCTGCCGGGCCGGAATCACATCCAGAATGTCTAAGTAAACATCCGTGGCATGCCAGGGGAAATTTTCCCGAATGTGCTGGGTGTTCTGCACCCGCACCACCGCCACTGCTGCATTTGCCTTTTGGGCGATTTTGAACACCCCGTTGTGAAAGGGCAGAAGCGCGCCGGTTTTGCTCCGCGTCCCCTCGGGGTACACCCCCACGGACACCTCCCCCGCCGCCAAAAGGTCTGCTGCCTGCCGGATGGTGGTGATGGCGTTGCGGGGATTTTCCCGGTCGATGGGCAGAAAGCAGCATTTGCGGATGATGCGCCCAAAGAGGGGGATTTTGAAATTCTCCGGCTTGGAAATAAAGGCAATCTGCCACTCTTTCAGGGAAAACCATGTCACAATGGGGTCAAAATTGGAAATGTGGTTCCCCACAAACAGCAGCCTTTCCCCCCGGGGCAGCTTCTCCCGCCCGGTGACATGAACCCGGACCCGCAGAACCCGCAGGGCCACCGCCGTGGCGCTGCACAGCAGCCACCGGTAGAACCGGCTGTGCCGCAGATAAACCTTTTTGGGATTGACAAGCAGGGCGCTGAATACCAGAACCAGCAGATAAAGCCCCACCGCCCCCAGCACCGCCAGAACCAATTTTCCCATGGTTTTTCCTCTCTTTTTCAGCTTTTCCCCAAAATCATACCCGGTCAAGCTAAACCGAAACGAAACTCCATATTTCCATTTTGTGAACAAAAACGGCAGGGGATACTTCCCCCGCCGTTTCGTAAATTGTGGATTTATCGCGCTAAAGCCTTCCCCTTTGGGGAAGGTGGCAGCCCGAAGGGCTGACGGATGAGGTTGCCCGGATGCGTATTCGCCGGAGCGTATCCTAAAACCCAGCCTATTCCCGCCCTCATCAGTCAAAAATCAGAGATTTTTG
>JBGVGH010000134.1:0-8630 GCA_045121575.1 Faecousia sp. | reverse complement strand
GTTTGTTTCGGTATGCGTAACTTCAGGAACTTCAGAAATAGAATTCTGTATTGCAATACATAAAAATCGTGCCGGAGCTTTCACTCCGACACGACCCAAAATTATTTCTTTTTGCCTCTACCCCAACTATTGACATAGAGCCTTGATTCTTCGAGCCTCGTCCGGGGTAAAAAAATAACAGACACCGAATGGTGTCTGTTATTTTTTGGAGCGGGTGACGAGGCTCGAACTCGCTACCTCCACCTTGGCAAGGTGGCGCTCTACCGGATGAGCTACACCCGCAAATTTGGCGACCCGGAACGGACTCGAACCGTCGACCTCCAGCGTGACAGGCTGGCGTGCTAACCGACTGCACCACCGGGCCAAATTTGCATCGCACAAGCGACTTGGGTATTATATCGAAAAGTGGGCCATTTGTCAAGCATTTTTCCGCGATTCTGCGCCTTTTTTCTTTTTTCCCGTTTTTGATGGTTGACTTCTCCAATTCTCCCTGAAATTCTATCGGATTTTTTATTTTCCCCGGGAAAAAATAGGGCTACGGAAAGAAAAGACGGTTTCTTCGGAAAGCGTCCCTTTCCGAAGAAAGCAAAAGGAGAGAATCGGATATGAAGAGCAACAATCAGATCAATGTTCCTCAGGCCCGCGAGGCAATGGACAAGTTCAAGATGCAGGCAGCTTCCGAGGTCGGCGTCAATCTGACCAACGGCTACAACGGCAACCTGACCTCCCGGGAGGCCGGCTCCGTCGGCGGCCAGATGGTCAAGAAGATGATTGAGGCCTACGAGCAGGGCCTGCACTAACCCTCCAGCGGATAACCGGCACGCCGGTTATCCGCTTCTTTCTTGCCCCAATTCTCCGTTTTTCCGGTAGACAAATCCCCGCCCCTTTGCTATAATGGGAGTATACATTGGGAAGTTGCGGACTTGTGTCCCTGCTTCCGGAAAAATTATTCACCATCATCTTTCAGGAGGAATCCAGTATGCTGCATGTTCGTATTTTGAAATGTAAGGATCCTGCCGAGGTTGGCCGCCTGGCTGCCGACCAGTTTGAGGCGCTGATTGCCGCCAAGCCCGCGTGCCTGCTGGGTCTGGCAACCGGTTCTTCTCCCCTGCCCCTGTACCGGGAGCTGATTCAGCGGGAAAAGGACGGCCGGATTGACTTCTCCCGCGTCCGCTCCGCCAATCTGGACGAATACAAGGGCCTGTCCGGCGACCACCCCCAGAGCTACCGCTATTTCATGCAGGAAAATCTGTTCAACCACATCCACATCAAGCCGGAAAACACCATCGTGCCCGACGGCATGGCCACCGATGTGGACGCCATGTGCGCCGCCTACGAAAAGAAAATCGAGGACTGGGGCGGCGTTGACCTGCAGCTGCTGGGTCTGGGCCACACCGGCCACATCGGCTTCAACGAGCCGGCTGCCGACTTTTCCGTGATGACCCACGAGGTTGTGCTGGAGGAAATCACCCGTCAGGCCAACAAGCGGTTCTTCGACTCCATCGACGAGGTTCCCACCGCGGCCTACACCATGGGCATCGGCACTGTGATGGCTGCCCGCAAAATCGTGATGGTGGTCACCGGCAAGGACAAGGCGGAAATCCTGAAGAAATCCTTCTTCGGCCCCGTCACCCCCGCGGTTCCCGCTTCCATCCTGCAGTTCCACCCCGATGTGACCGTGATTTGCGACGAGGACGCCGCTTCTCTGCTGTAAATTCTTTTTGTACATTTATTGGAGGAAATATGCAGTTAAACGAGAAAAAGAAATTGGAAATTCTGGCCTGTCAGGCCCGTTTGGCGCTGTTGGAGGGTGTCCACAGTGCCAAGGCCGGTCATCCCGGCGGCAGTCTGTCGGCTGCTGATATGTTCACCTACCTGTATCAGAAGGAGCTGAATGTCAACCCCGCCGACCCCAAGTGGGAGGACCGGGACCGTTTTGTGCTGAGCAAGGGCCACACCGCCCCCGGCCTGTATGCCGCGCTGGCGCTGCGGGGCTTCTTCCCCGTGGAGGAAATGGCGCAGCTGCGCCATCTGGGCAGCCGCCTGCAGGGTCACCCCAACATGAACACCGTTCCCGGCGTGGATATGTCCACCGGTTCTCTGGGGCAGGGCATCTCCGCCGCCTGCGGCATGGCTCTGAGCGCCAAGCTGCGGAAAAAGGATTACCGGGTTTACACCCTGCTGGGCGACGGCGAAATTCAGGAAGGTCAGGTCTGGGAGGCCTGTATGCTGGCTTCTCACTACCATCTGGATAATCTGTGCGTCATCATCGACAACAACGGCCTGCAAATCGACGGCAAAATCACCGATGTGATGAGCCCCTATCCCATTGTCGACAAGCTGGAAGCCTTCGGTTTCCATGTGGAGTCCATCGACGCCCACGACTTTGACCAGATTGAAAACGCCTTCCGGGTGGCACGGGAAACCAAGGGCCAGCCCACCGCCATTGTGATGAAGAGCGTCAAGGGCAAGGGCGTTTCCTTCATGGAAAACAACGCCGGCTGGCACGGCAAGGCTCCCAACGATGCGGAGTATGCCCAGGCAGTAGCGGAAATCAACGCCAAGCTGGCAGAACTGGAGGGCAAGTAAGATGGCAGAAATCAAGAAAATGGCCACCCGTGACGGTTACGGCAACGGCCTGGTGGCACTGGGTGCAGAGCACCCCGATGTGGTGGTGCTGGATGCCGACCTGGCAGGCTCCACCAAAACCGGTATGTTCCGCAAGGCATATCCCGACCGTCATTTCAACTGCGGCATTGCCGAGGGCAACATGATGAGCGTGGCCGCCGGTATGGCTGCGACGGGTCTGGTGCCTTTTGCTTCCAGCTTTGCCATGTTCGCCGCCGGGCGGGCATTTGAGCAGATTCGCAATTCCATTGGCTATCCCCACCTGAATGTGAAAATCGGCGCCACCCACGGCGGCATTTCCGTGGGTGAGGACGGCGCCAGCCACCAGTGCTGCGAGGACTTTGCCCTGATGCGCTCCATCCCCGGCATGGTGGTTATCTCCCCTGCCGACGGTGTGGAAGCCGCCGCGGCGGTGAAGGCCGCCTATGAGCATGAGGGCCCGGTGTACCTGCGCTTTGGCCGGCTGGCTGTTCCGGTGTTCCACGAGGAGGGCTTTGAATTCCAGATTGGCAAGGGCGAAATTCTCCGCGACGGCACGGATGTGGCCATCATTGCCAACGGCCTTCTGGTGTATGAAGCGGTGCAGGCAGGCGAAATGCTGGCTCAGGCCGGCATCAACGCCATGGTCATCAATATGTCCACCATCAAGCCTCTGGATGAGGAGCTGGTGCTGGCCGCCGCAGAAAAATGCGGTAAAATCATCACCTGTGAGGAGCATTCTGTCATCGGTGGTCTGGGCGAAGCGGTCTGCTCGCTGCTGAGTGAAAAGCGGCCCACCCCGGTGCGGCGCATCGGCGTGCAGGATGTGTTCGGCGAATCCGGCAAGGCTGAGGAACTGCTGAAGGTCTATGGCCTGTGTGCGGATAATATCGTCCGCGTGGCAAAGGAATTTGTGGGCAAGTAAATATCCGTCCCCTGCCCGGCTGGGCAGGGGACTTTCCATTTGAAAACAGGAAAACGCCGGGCGCTTTTGCGTCCGGCGTTTGATCTTCCGTATTTTATTCCAGCGGCTCAATCCAGCCGTAGGGGTCGGCAAGCTCGCCCCGCTGAATTCCGGTGAGCCGGTCATAGATTTCCTGGGCCACCGGGCCGATTTTGCCGTCGTGCAGGCGCATCACCCGGCCCCGGTACTCCATCTGTCCCACCGGAGAAATGACGGCGGCGGTGCCGGTGCCGAAGGCCTCGGTCAGCGCGCCCCGGTCGTAGGCATCGAACAGTTCCTCCACGGAAATCATCCGCTCCGACACTTCGAGCCCCATATCCGCCGCCAGCTTCATCACGCTCATGCGGGTGATGCCCGCCAGAATGGAGCCGCCGGCGGGAGCGGTGCAGAGCTGGCCGTCCATGACGAACATCATGTTCATGGAGCCCACCTCCTCCACATATTTGTTCTGCCGGCCGTCCAGCCACAGAACCTGGTCATAGCCCCTCTGGGAAGCCTCATAGGCCGCCTTCAGAGAAGCGGCGTAGTTGCCGCCGGTTTTGGCCTCGCCGGTGCCGCCCTTGACGGCGCGGACATAGCTGTCCTCAATGTGGATTTTAATGGGGGTCATGCCACCCTGATAATAAGAACCGGCAGGCGAGCAGATGATGTAATACAGATACCGGTGCGCCGGATGCACCCCCAGCTCTGCCCCGTAGGCAATCATGGTGGGCCGCAGATACAGCGAAGTGCCCACGCGGCTGGGCACCCAGTCCCGCTCCACATCCACCAGGCGCTTCATGGCCATCACCTGGAACTCCTCATCCAGCTGGGGCATCACCATCCGCCGGGCGCTGCGGTTCATACGGCGGGCATTTTCCATGGGGCGGAACAGCTGGATGCCGCCGTCGGCCCGGCGGTAGGCTTTCAGGCCCTCAAAAACCTCCTGGCTGTAGTGTAGCACCGGGCAGGCGGGGTCAATTTGCAGCGGGCCGTAGGGCTCGATGCGGGCATCGTGCCAGCCGATTCCTTCCGTATATTCCACGAGGAACATATAGTCCGTGAAAATTTTTCCGAAGCCCAGCGCCGACTCATCCGCCGGTTTTGCCTTGGGGTGGGTGTTTTCGATGAATGAAATTTCCAAATCCAGCATAATGCTCCTCCTTCTGCCCGGGGCGGTTCCGATTTTGTCGGCAGTTCTGCCAAAAAACGGACGCCCATTCCGAACACATTGCACAAAAGCATCTTTATCATACGCGGAAAATGTCAGAATGTCAATGGAAATCTCATCTGGCCCTGTCAAAAAAGCGGAGCGCATCTTCCGATACGCTCCGTTTTGCCTGACAGGGAGATATTATGTTTAGCCCTTGGCAAGAATTTCACCGGTCACGGCATCGATGTAATAACTGTACTCCTTGCCGTCGTCGTCAATGTGAATCTCATAGCAGGGGGTGCCTTCATAGCTGCCGCCGTGGGTATGCACATCATCCACCTGGCTTTTCTTCAGCCCTGCGTCCTGCAGAGCAATTTCAACGGCCTTGTCCTCGGTTATAATGCCATCATCCCCGCAGCCAGCCAGCAGTCCCAGGCACAGGCTCAGGGCAAGCATCAGGGCAAAAATCTTTTTTGTCATGGTTTATCTTGAGTAGCAGACTGTCTAAGCTGTAAAAAGTCGTTGCAATTCAAGTGCTTTTTCAAATTAGACAGGAAATAGTGTCTAACTACTCGCTCCTTTCTTAGACATTATTGGTTGCCGTTTCGACGGCAATCTGTAATTTAAGTTCTCTGTTTTCTGTGAGAGTGAAACCAATATCGCTAGTGTCGGCAAGATGGTTGCCGGTGAGGATATCGTTCACTTCTACCACAATTTCTGCATCAGGAGAAAGACTCTCCAAGATGGTAATTAGATCTTTATTCTTCATGGGTTGCTCCCTTCGAAACCTGCCGTTTGAGGCGTTCATTTTCTGCCTTTGTTTCTTCGTAATCTACAAGCTGGATGATCAGGTTCTTTTTGTCTGCTTCAAGTTGCCGCACCCTTGCTCTGAGGTCTGCTACGGTATCTTCTAACCGTTGCACCTTGGTTTTCTTGGGTTCAGCACCACTTTCGGATATTGGGGCGCGATCCATGGCTCTCAGCCCCATAATGCGTTCTTTCAGCTTGGGGTTGTTGTACAGGGTAGCTCTGGAAACCCCTGCTTCCTTTGCAACGGTCTCAAAGTTAATTGTGGCATTCTTTCTTTTCAGCTTGTCAATCGCTTTGTTGACCCGTTCTACGGTGTCCTGCTTTTTCTGCGAGTTGTGTCCTTTCAGCGCAGACACTTGGCTCTCAGGCACTTTCTTCATGCAACTGCACCTCCAATTCCTCTACCAGCGGTTTCAGATACTTGTACTTCACATACTCCACCTGCCATTGCCGCTCATAACCCAGCTCCTTCAAACGGGTCATTTCTGCTTCCAGCAGATTCAGTTCTTTCTTCAAAATGGGATAGAACTGGACTTCGGTAATGTAGTTGGGGCAGTTATACATGAAGCAACCATCGCCGTCCGTGCAGTTACCACGGCGAAAGTCATACAGACACACACCCGTGGGCAGCGGATTGAAGCTCATGGTCTTGGTCAAGTCTGAGATAATGTCGTCAATTTCGTCCCTCGTCTTGCCGTGGAACAGATTATCCAGCTTGCCCTTAATTTCCTTGGCTCTCAGTCCGGCAATCTTAGATTCCGGGCTAAGGATCATATCGGAATACACTTCCTTAATTTCCTCCGCCTGGAGTGTAAGATAATGGGAAGTCATTTCAACAGAAACATGGGCGTATTGCTTCATAATCATTGCAATGGGCACCTTCTGCTTCACCAGTTCCCGGACAAAAGTGGCCCGGAACTGGTGAGAGGTCAGATGGTACAATTCGCCTTTGTTGTCACAAATATCCCATTGTCTTACAAAACGAGGTATGGTATTTGTGTTCCAAGAGTCGACTTTCAACACATGAATACCACGATTCCGAATTAAGAACAACTCCTTCAAGCCGCTTTCCTTCCGCAGCGGTGCGGTAAACTCGGAAAGCTCACGGATGGTATCCTTCACCAGCTCGTTAATAAAGACCTTGTGGACGATAGGCTCACCCTTTTCGGTTTTACTGAGCATAACTTCCATGTAGTCATAGCTATCGGAAGTGGTCTTGACACAGCCTTCCTGGATAGACAGCACCTCGTTAATACGCAGCCCGGTTTGGCTCTGGATAATGATACCCGCCTTCGTCAGCACATTCTTTTCATCATGCACAGCATGGCACAGGATCTTATCGAAGATATCGGGTGGAATCGGCTTGGTCTTGTTAGTACGCATAGACCGCTTAATCTCCCAAAGCTGGCACGAGGTAATTCCCCGGAAGATGTTGGTTTTCGGTACATCCCAGCCCTTGATTTGACCAATTTTAATGATTTCCTCTACTGTATGGGCACAGTGGTATCCGTGTTGCTGTGACACCTTCTTCTCTTTCAGCCAGAGATTGTAGGAAAGAAACAGTTCTTGCGTCAGCTCGGAGAAACTGGAAATGCCATTGGAAGCACAAAACTCAAAGAAAGAAGGAAGCCAACTATTAACCATAGCTCTTACGGTCTGGGGTTTTACCTTGCCCAGCTTGTAGTAGACATACTGCTTTACAGTGTGCTTCATATTGGGGGTCTGGATGTAGCCGAAGTTCAGATACTTCTTGCTGTCTTTCAAGGTCTTAGCGGGGATAAAGGCCCGCAAATCCCACACATCGTCTGTAAATCGGGAATTGCCAATCATAACAGATTCCCAATCGGTAGATGGATCAACGACCTGTAACTGTAAGGCCAGATTCGTTTCTGCCATTTTGCAATTCCTCCAATCTTTCAATAATGACTTTCAGCACCTCCATGGTGGGGCGAAAATGCTCTGCATAATGCTCACCATAAATGGCACCTTCTTCAAGCTGTTTCTCTAACCGTGCCAGATGGTCTCTGTGGGCCTGCAAGTATTCGGGAGTCGTTATATAACGACTGCACGAATAGCACTTTTGTCGCTTTAAGAGCCTGTCACAGACCTCTCCGTTTGCAAAGGGTTTGGTGCAGTAGCCATCGCATAGGGCAGCACCCTTGTGCTTATTGGCCTGGAACCAATCCTTTTCGGTGAGGTTTTCAAAGGAGGAATCGTCAATCAGATCAATGTTGCCAATGATACCAATGTTCTTAAAGGTTTCCGCACGGTCTTTATCCTTTACATCTGCGTAGAACCGCTTGGTGACAGAAGGATCGGAATGCCCTAATACCTGCTGGATCACATTCAAGTCGGTGCCTTTGGACAGCATATCGCTGCCAAGGGTGCGTCGGAACTGGTGCGCGGTGAGATTATAGGGCTTGCCGTCAGTATCTAAAATATTGTTCTTTTTCACGAAGTCTTTCAGCCATACCCACATACTTTGCTGTGTAGGAACCACAACTTGACCTGCAAGGTGGTTTGTAGGACATCTGTAAATAAACAGCATATCCTTAATGCTCTCGTCAGCTTCCTTCCGCAAAGGGTCCGTAATTTCAATCAGCTTCTGTACCGCATAGGCACATTCTGCTCTGACAGGCATAGGAGGGCGTTCCCGACGGTTTTTGTGGTCGAACCAGGAAATCGTATAGCCGCTGACCAAGTGGGGCTTAATGCAGTCTGTGCGGAGTTTCAAAAGGTCTCCCAACCGCATTCCAGTGGATTCCAGAATGACAATACCATACTTCAAGTAGGGATTTTCTTCTGCTTTCAGCGCAATATTGATCTGTGCCATCACTTCATCCGGGATGAAATTGACCTTCATGCGGCGGTTTATTCCGGTAAACTCATTGCCAGTAAAAATCTCCACAGCAGGAACGGCATCCGGGCGATGGATGCGACACCATACAATTACAACTTTCAATGCAACAAGATAGTTCGGTTAATTGTAAAATGAAGTTGGACACGTAAAAGAAAAATCCATAGTGATATACCCGCATGATAAAATGTAGTTACCACACAACATTTATCGAGGGAGGGCAATCACTATGGACTGCCGTCATTATATCACAGATCTGC
>JBGVGH010000133.1:0-19215 GCA_045121575.1 Faecousia sp. | reverse complement strand
GGAAAATAGCCTGTTGTCCGGCATTCACCAGCCCAATAAACCTTAGGAGGTAGATTTATGAAAGGTACACTGCTCAGAAGAACCTTGTCTGTACTGCTGGTATTTGCCATGCTGGTCAGCCTGGTTCCCACCGTGTTCGCTGCGGGCAGTGGCAGCGCGGCATCGTCTTATGGCCCGCTGTCTCTGACTCAAAGCGGCAAGTCGCCCCTGGATGGGTCTTTCGCACCTGTCTCGGGTGATGATTCCCTGACAAAATATGAAGGTTCCGGACGGGAACCCTTCTCCAAAACGGCAGAAAGCCTGCTCTATGATCCCGACGATATGGTTACCTTTATCGTTGTGACCCAGGAGAAGCCTCTGCTGGAAACCTACTCCGTTGCTGAGATTGCCAATCCCAGCACTTATGTGCAGAAGGTGATTAATCGCCGCGCGGCCTCTGTGGAAAGCATCAAGGCCGAAGTGGTTTCCACCTTTGGCAAGGAAGAAGGCTTCCAGATGGGTTACACCTACACCATCGCCACCAACGGCTTCTCCGTCACCACATCTTACGGTAATAAGGCTGCGCTGAGAGCCATGGACGGCGTTAAGACGGTGTATGTGGCTCCTACCTTCAGTCTGCCGGAAACCGGCGTGGAGGTTGGCCTCACTCCCTACACCAAGAATTCCTCCTCCATGATTGGCGGAGATGTGCTCAACAGCACCGGCTACACCGGCAAGGGCATGCGCATCGCCATTCTGGATACGGGCATTCTGGTTGACCATCCCAACTTCGCCGCTCTGCCGGAGGAGGCTCTGGAGGATCCCGTGACCCGGGAATCCGTTGACCTCATTTGGGAGACGCTGAATGCCGGACAGATTACCACGGCACTGAACCGCTCCTATTACAGCACCAAGATTCCTTTCGTCTTTAACTAATGTCTACTGACCAGCCCAAAATCTATTGCGCCACAAGACATTTCTCACCATATATGCTATAATAGGTGCAAGGGAAACGACAAAAAGCGGGCAAAACCCTTGCACATGGAGGGAATGGGTATGTATCGGTGCAGCAACGGACAGATCAGTCTGTCAGATTTTCAGCAACCAATGGGCATGTGCCTGCGGGAAGACAACCGCTGGGTGAAGAAAGCGCAGAGTATCCCATGGGACAAGCTTGAGGCAAAGTATGCAGATCTGTTTCCTTCCGAGACCGGGAATGTAGCCAAGCCGCTTCAGTTGGCGTTGGGTGCTTGTCTCATCCAGAGGGAGTACGGGTATTCCGATGTGGAAACTGTTTTGCAGATCCAGGAGAACCCATATTTGCAGTATTTCTGTGGGTACGCGGGCTATGACGACAGCAAACTGCCCTTCGATGCGTCCTCTATGGTGCATTTTCGGAAACGCCTGACGCCGGAAATTCTGGCTCAGATCAATGAAATGGTCATCCAAGAAGCACAGAAAACAGAAGATAGCGATAACCAGGATGATAACAAGCCCGATGGTGGAGGGAACAGCGGCACGATAATCGTGGATGCCACCTGCGCACCATCCAATATCCGGTATCCCCAAGATGTTTCCCTTCTGAATGAAGCCAGAGAAAATGCTGAGAAGCTGCTGGATATTCTCCACAGCCCCACCGATGGCAAGAAGCCCCGTACCTATCGCAAACGAGCCAGAAAAGACTATCTGAAGTATGTCCGCTGCCGCAAACACACCGCGAAGATGACCCGTAAAGCCATTGGGAAGCAGCTGAACTATCTGAAAAGAGACCTTGCTGCCATTAACGGGAAGCTGAATCAGGAAAAGGCACTGAATGTTCACCAAACGGAGCGATTGGAGACGATTCGTAAGATTTATGAGCAGCAAAAGTACATGTATGACAACCATACCCACAGCGTTGAGAACCGAATAGTCAGCGTCAGCCAGCCCTTTGTGCGCCCTATTGTGCGGGGAAAGGCCGGCAAACCCGTGGAGTTTGGCATGAAGCTGGATATCAGTGTCACAGACGGCTGGACGAGACTGGAATACCGTTCTTTTGATGCCTACAACGAAGCGACCAAGCTCCAGGAAATGATTGAAAATTTCCACAAGCGCGAGGGACACTACCCCAGTCGCGTACTGGCAGATAAGATATACCGGAACCGGGAGAATCTCAGCTACTGCAAAGAGCGGGGAATCCGGCTTTCCGGGCCAGCTCTGGGAAGGCCCAAAAAGGGAGAGGATCGGAACAAGGTTCAGGATTACCGGGATGAGTGCGAACGGGTCGAGGTAGAACGCAAATTCAGTTTGGGAAAACGGAAGTGTGGAATGGGGCTGGTGACAGCGAAGCTGGAAGAAACGGCTGCGCATGTGGTTGCCCTGTCCATTTTGCTGCTGAATCTGCGTAAGATTCAGTGCGCCTTTTTGCAATTTTGGGATTGGCTACTCGGTTTTCTGCAATCGCGTGAAAAACTGAGGGTTATTCAGTAGACATTAACTATGTTGCAGGCGATTACAATGTGTCCAACACCTATGCCGGCAGTGACCACGGCACCCATGTGGCCGGTATCGCCGCCGCCAACAAGGTGGAAGGCTCCAATGTTGTCGGTGTTGCCCCTGATGCCCAGCTGGTGGTCATGCAGGTGTTCCAGCAGGGCGGCGGCGCCGGATGGGCTGACATCATGGCGGCTCTGGAGGACTGCGTCCGTCTGGAAGTGGACTGCGCCAACCTGTCCCTGGGTGCTGCCGCCGGCTTCACCGATCCTGACAGCGATATGCTGCGGACCATGGAGCTGTTTATGGACTCTGACATCCAGCTGCTCATCGCCTCCGGTAATGACACCAACAACGCTTACGGCAATGCCTGGGGCTACGATATGTCCCTGATTACCAACCCCGATACCGGCCTTGCCGGTACCCCCAGTACTTATTCCGCGGCTCTGTCCGTTGCCTCTATGGACAACAATGGCTACGAGCAGATGTATTTCACCGTGGCCGGTAAGGATTACGGCTACGAGGACACCGCCACCACCGCTGCCACCACCTTCATGACCCAGTTCCGGGATCAGACTCTGGACTATGTGGTGGTTCCCGGCTATGGTACCGAAAGCGATTACGAGGGAATCGATGTCACCGGCAAGGTGGCCCTGGTTTCCCGCGGCAGCAACTCCTTCCCGGAGAAGCAGCAGATTGCCCAGGACCACGGCGCCATCGCCTGTGTGGTGTATAACAACGCACTGGGCTTCATCCGGATGCAGATCAATGACGGCGAGGGCCACATTCCCTGCGTCAGCATCTCCAAGAGTGCCGGCCTGGCTCTGGTTGCCGCCGCCGGTGAAAGCGGCGCCGGTCAGCTGAAGGTCTGCAACGCCGACATGAAGCTGTTCAAGCTGGACATCACCCTCAGCTCCTTCTCTTCCTGGGGCGTTACCCCCGATTTGAAGCTGAAGCCTGAAATTTCCGGTGTGGGCGGCGATGTGTACTCCTGCGTGGATCCCGCCATCTCCGGTGCTTACTACGGCTACATGAGCGGCACCTCCATGGCTACTCCCCAGATTACCGGTGCCATGGCTGTTCTGACCCAGTATCTGCAGAAGAACTATCCGGAGCTCACCGGCACTGCACTGCGTCAGGTTGCTGCAAATCTGCTGATGAGCACCGCTGTGCCTGCTCTGGCTCGTGAGGGCGTGGAATACTCCCCCAGAGGGCAGGGCGCCGGTCTTGCCAATCTGGTGAACGCCACCACCAGCGGCGCGTATCTGAGCAACCCCACCGCCAGCGAAGGCCGCCCCAAGATTGAATTTGGCGACGACCCCACCCGGAGCGGCGATTACAGCTTCTCCTTTACCATCACCAACATTTCCGGAGAAGAAAAGAGCTACACCTTTGACAGCTCCGTGCTGAGCGAAAGCATTTCCATGGGCGTGTTTATCGCAGGCACTCCCTATGCGCTGGAGGCAAAGGTTGTGCTGCCCGACTCTGTGACGGTTCCTGCCGGCGAGACTGTGACGGTCAAGGCCTCCCTGAAACTGACCGACAGCGACAAGGAATATCTGGAGCAGTTCCCCAACGGCATCTATGTGGAAGGCTACATTTACGCCAACCCCGTGGGTGACGGTGTGCGACTGACCCTGCCCATGGTGGGCTTCTACGGCGACTGGTCCGATGCCGACATTTTCGACTCCGAGAGCGAAGATGCCTACAGCCTGTATCCTGCTGTGGCCTTTACCTATAACTCTCAGATCGGCAGCAACCCCTACTTCCGTACCGGCAGAAGCGGCGCGGAGTTCAATGCCTTCTCTTACACCAACCCCATCGCCGAAATCGATGTGGGCATGCTGCGTAACGCCAAGTATATGTACATCAGCGTCATCGACGCTAAGACCGACGAGTTGTATTATGAGCTGGACGGCAGCTATCTGACCAAGTCCTACTATAATTACAACTACGGCCAGGTGATTCCCTTCTACCTGGTTTCCGACGCTGGCGAAGTCTGGGACGGCCTGGATATGGATGGCAACCAGCTGCCCGATGGCACCACTGTTGTTTACACCCTGGATGCCTGGCTGGATGATGGTGACGATTTGGTGGACGACACCTTCAGCTTCACCATCACCCTGGATAACACCGCCCCCCAGATTCTCAACCGCAACGACCTGCAGAGCGCCATGAGCGTGGAGGGCGACCGTACTTACCTGACCCTGGACATTCTGGAGAACCAGAATCTGGCCGCTGTGCTGTTTGTCAGCCCCACCGGCACCGTCATGGGCAAGTATGATGTGGAAAATGTCCCCGGTGAAACCATCACCAAGAAGTTCGATATCACCGGCTACGGCAACGAATTCTCCATCATTGCAGCCGACTACGCCTGCAACGAAACCGAGGTGGAAGCTTACCTGAACCTGGGTGAGCAGAACAACGCGGTGCCCAAGCCTCTGGCTCTGGACAAGAACCGGCTGTACGGCTGCGAAACCTACGACCTGGCAGCTGTGGAAGGCGGCTGGTTCAGCGTGGGCAAGGACGATTTCTCCAACCCCACCAACGAAACCTTCGACTCTTCCAACCGTTACTACGCCGCTGAATTTGTCAACGGCTACCTGATTGCCCAGAACGCCAATACCGGCGCCCTGGAGCTGGTTACCCCCTCCGGCACCTACTGGAGAACCCAGACCCTGGTGGAGCAGAGCGGCGGCGTCGGTGACCCCGGCGTGTGGGTGTTCTACGACATGGCTCTGGATTACTCCACCAACGGCAGCAGCGTGCATGACCAGTATGGCAGCTGGGCTGGCACCGATACCCTGTATGCTCTGGGCTGGGAGTATGCCGGCGACAATGACAACGACGGCAGCGACGACGGCTCCAACGCTCTGTTTGTCATCTACGCCAGTAAGTGGAATGGCGAGATTTATGTGGACAAGGTGGCCGACATCTCCGGCGTCGTCGGCGGCGCGGAGCTGCTGACTCTGGGCTGTACCACCGAAGGCCAGCTCTACGGCATCGACACCAACGGCAACCTGTACACCGTTTCTCCCTACGGCGAATGTACCTTCGTGGGCGACACCGGATTCGGCGAAGCACATGTGATTCAGTCCATGGGCTATGACCACAACACCGGCATCATGTACTGGTATGCCCACAACCAGTATGTCAACGGCTACTACTACGAGCACATCAACATGACCTACAAGGTTGACCTGACCGACGGTTCTCTGACCGAGGTGGGCACCTACGGCGCGGGCGGACAGACCTGTCTGTTTGTTCCCAACGACCTGGAATCCGACCTGTTTACCATGGGTGTGGATCCCACCGGCCTGTCCCTGAAGCCCTACTCCATGCTGATGGTGGAAGGCCAGACCGTCCGGGTGAACACTTCCTGGAGTCCCTGGAACGCCGCAGCGGCGGATGTGACCTGGAGCTCCTCCGATGACAGCATTGCCACCGTGGACGAGTACGGCTTCGTCACCGCTGTATCCAGCGGCAATGTGGAAATCTACGCCACCGCTCAGGTCTGGAACCAGTGGCGTTATGGTGACGATGGCACATTCCTGGGTGCTGGCTGGGAAGAAACCACCGCTACCTGTAAGATTCAGATTGTTCCCTCTGAGGATGGCCTCTACAGCTACATCGTCAGCGACTTCAAGAACTCCGGCAACAACTTCTCCTGGGTCACCTATTCTGACCATTCTCCCACCAGCGTTACCCAGCTTGGTAAGCCCAAGACCTCTGTCTGGACTCCCGATGGCGAGGAACTGACCTCTGCTGTGTGGACCGGCGGTGCCTACTACAACGGCTATGTTTACACCGTGCAGCAGGAAACCGTTCCTACCGCTAACGGCATGACGGCTTCTGCCACCGTGCTGTATAAGAGCAAGGTTACCCCGGGCGCAACCCCTGCCGAAACCGTGATTGGTGCCCCTGAAAAGGTGGGTTACACCGAGAATGTCACCATCGGCAACATGGGCTTTGATTACAATACCGGCAGAATGTACGGTGTTGACCTGGGCAATGGCGGCCTGGCCATCATCGACCTGGATACCGGCGATGTGGACCTGCTTGGCACCTTCTCCGGCGACATCGGCGGCGCGGCTACCGCTCCTGCTATGTGTGTCACCGCTGATGGCACCATCGTGATTTCCGATATGTTCGGTAATCTGTACAGCGTAAATGCCGATACCCTGTCCACCACCAGACTGGGCAGCACCGGTCAGGACTGCTGGTACTACGCAGCCATGACCTACGATTACAACACCGACAGCATCTACTGGAACCCCTGCATGAGCGAAGGCCAGTCTCCTCTGTATCTGGTACGGCTGCAGCCTAATGAATGGGATCCCGAGAGAATTGAAGCTGTCATCATGGACATGAAGGATGTTTCCACCAAGGCCGGCGTTGAGCAAACTGTTATGTTTGCCATCCCCGCTGAGGAGCCGGAAACCACCCACATCCCCGTTGAGAGCATCGAAATCAGCACCGGCGACAGCGTCGTGGGTCTGGTTGGCGGCACTGCCCAGCTGGATACCATTACCGTTCCTGCTCGTCCCACCGTGCGTACCCGCACCTGGACCAGCTCTGACGAGTCCGTTGTTTCCGTTGACCGCTTCGGTAAGCTGACCTTCAACGGCGTGGGCACTGCCGAAATCACCGTGTCCATCACCAATAAGGATGAAGCAACCCACGGCGGCCCCTTCACCGACACCGTGACCGTCACCGTCTATGAGGCGGCTGGCCGTCTGGAAGCCTTCATCACCTCCGATGACGAGGGCGGCTCCGGCTACTACGATTTCTGGATTTCCATGAACGACTATGATGTCCGCCGTGGTTCCGTGGAAAAGACCTCCATCAACATTTACTCCCTGCGTGTTGGCTGCTACTATGACGGCTACTACTACGGCTACAACAACGAGGGTAAGTTCATCCGCATCAATGCCGAAAATGTGTCTGAGTATGTCTACCTGGGCACCGACGGCCTTGACCGGGAAAATCAGGCCGTGGCCGGCATGGCCATCGACTGGAACACCGGCATCATGTATGCCGTGACCCGGGATAAGTACAATGTCAAGGGCACCTTGTGCACCGTGAATCTGAACACCGGCGCTCTGACCACCATCGCCGAGACCAGCGAATTCGTGTTCGCTCTGGCCTGCGATAAGAACGGCACGCTGTATGGTGCCGGCTCTCCCGGCGAGTTTGCCGACGGCGCCCTGTACACCGTGGATAAGACCACCGGCGCCTGCACCAAGGTGGTTGACCTGCCCGGCTCCCGCATCTGGACCGGTACTGTCTACTACGGCGAGCAGCAGTACAACCCCGCCATGGCCTATGACTTTGGCACCAACCGGCTGTACCTCAACGCCACCAGCGATTCCAAGCAAATGGGTGCTACCAACTCCGGCATGTACCTGATTATGCTGGATGACAACACCGTTATCAACCTGGGCAAGCCCTGCCTGGAAACCCGCGCCGGCTCTACCATCAAGGAAGGCGCCATGACGCTGGGTATGATGACCTTCATCCCCGAGGCGGACGAAGTTCCCACCGCACCGGTCAACGGCATCATCGTCAAGCGGGATACCGTCTATGTCTTTGTAGATGGCACCGCAACCCTGAATGCCACCGTCCGGCCCTCCAATGCTGCCGAGCAGGGCATCATCTGGAAATCTGAGGATGACAGCATCGCCACCGTGAAGGACGGCGTTGTGGTTGGCGTTTCCGAAGGCACCACCATTCTCACCGGTACCAGCGTCGCCAACGATGCCGTTACCGCACAGGTCACCGTCAAGGTTGTGAAGCTGACCGGACCCCAGTCCGTGGCTTATTCCATCTCCGCAAACGGCGACAAGCTGTACGCCTTCAACCCCGCTGCCGCATCTCTGACGGCAATGGAAATTGGAACCGCTCAGGGCGGCACCAATATCAAGGGCATGGCCGTGGGCAATGGCGGATTGTACTTCGTGGTTGACGAGAACTTCACCTTCCGTCTGTACCGCTACGACTTCACCACCCGTCAGGTGGCAAGCCTGGGCATTCTGGAGTGCTACACCGGCATTCAGGACATCGCCTATGACCCGGTCAACGATGTGCTGTACGCGGCGGGCGGCTTCTACCTGTATCAGTACACCCGCGTTTCCGAAATGACCGATACCTATCACAACCAGAACGGCTATGTCTGGGACAGCGACTGGGCAACCATGAACGCCGTTACCTGCGATGCCGATGGCAACATCTACTATGTGGCCAGCGACTACGGCCAGCCCATTCTGGTGAAGCAGGATAAGTACCTGAGCAACCGGAAAGTCCTGGCTCGTGACCTGCCGCTGAATGTGGTTCCCGGCGAAACCGAAATGGCTTATGACAATGCCACCGGCCTGATTTACATCACCGACGCGGCAAGCAACATTTACGCTCTGGCGCTGGATGGCACCGTGACTCCCATGGGCCCCCTGGGCGATGGCATTGATATGCACGGCCTCGCCATTGAACCCCAGCAGATGTACACCGTCATCTACACTGACGGCGTGGACGGCCAGGAAATCTTTGCTGACCAGGTCTATCACGCCGTTCCCGGCGGCAGCACGCCTCTGTTCATCGGCACGCCTTACCGGCCCGGCTACAGCTTCGTCGGCTGGACGCCCGCTGTCAGCGAGACGGTGGAAGGCGCTGTCATCTATGTGGCTACCTGGAGCGAAAACACCTACACTGTCACTCTGGATCCCAGAGGCGGCACGGTTTCTCAGGAATCCGTGAGCATGAAGTACGGCGAGGCCTTTGGTAAGCTGCCTCAGCCTGTCCGCACGGGCTACACCTTCGCCGGCTGGTTCGACGAGAACGGCAACAAGGTTGAGGAAGGCACCGTTTACACCGTGGACGGCAACAGCACTCTGGGTGCCCGCTGGACGGCCAACACTTACACCGTTTCCCTGTATACTGACGGAGGCAAGTGCGATATTGACCAGCTGAGCGTGGAGTTCAATCAGAAGATTGGCACGCTGCCTGTTCCCACCAGAAGCTGCCATACCTTCGTTGGCTGGGTGGATGTCAGCGGCAATCTGGTCACGGAAGACACCATCTACAGCATCCCCGGCAACAGCGTTCTGATGGCACAGTGGATTGCATCCGGTCACAACTTCGTTGCTGACTCGGCTGTGGAGCCCACCTGCACCAGCACCGGTCTGACTGCCGGTGAGCACTGCACCAACTGCGGTGAAATTCGTGTGGAACAGGAAGTGATTCCCGCTCTGGCCCACACCGAAGTGGTGGATGCGGCTGTGGCAGCTACCTGCACCGAAACCGGTCTGACCGAAGGCAAGCACTGCGCTGTCTGCGGTGAGATTCTGGTGGCACAGACCGAAACCCCCGCCCTGGGTCATACTGAGGTCGTGGATGCGGCTGTGGAGCCCACCTGCACCGCAAAGGGCAAGACCGAAGGCAAGCACTGCGCTACTTGCGGCAAGGTTCTGGTTGCCCAGACTGAAATCGCCGCCAAGGGTCACACTGAGGTGGTGGACGCAGCTGTGGCAGCTACCTGCACCGAAACCGGCCTGACCGAAGGCAAGCACTGCTCTGTCTGCGGTGAAGTTACCGTGGCACAGACTGAAGTTGCCGCCCTGGGTCACACTGAGGTCGTGGACGCTGCTGTGGCAGCTACCTGCACCGCAAAGGGCCTGACCGAAGGCAAGCACTGCTCCGTCTGCGGCGAGGTTCTGGTGGCACAGACCGAAACGCCCGTCCTGGATCACACCTTCGGTGACTGGTCCGTGACCAAGGAAGCCACTACCAAGCAGGCCGGTGAAGAGAGCCGCACCTGCTCCGCCTGTGGCGCAACCGAAACCCGCGAGATTCCGCAGCTGGAGAGCAACAACACCGTCATCATCGTGGTGGCCGTGGTTGTGGCGCTGGGCGCCGCTGCCGCTGTCGTGTTCTTCGTGCTGAAGAAGAAGCAGGCTAAGTAATCGCAAAATCCCATAAACCGCAAGCACCGGGGTGAAAACCCCGGTGCTTTTCCCTATACAAAAAATTGGGAGGTTTGCATTGCAAACCTCCCAAACTCATTTACTTCAGGCCCATTTCGTCCCGGACTTCCTTGAAGCACCGGATGGCGAAATCCAAATCCTCTCTGGAATGGGCGGCGGAAACCTGGGTGCGGATTCTGGCCTTGCCCATGGGAACCACGGGGTAGCAGAAGCCCACCACATACACGCCCTTTTCCAGCATCCGGCGGGCAAATTCCTGGGCCACCTTGGCATCGTACAGCATCACAGGCACGATGGGGTGGACGCCAGGGGCAATGTCGAAGCCCTCCTCCGTCAGACGGCGGCGGAAGTAGGCGGTGTTCTCGTTCAGCTTGTCCAGCTGGTCGGTGGATTCCGTCAGCAGGTCAAAGGTGGCGATGGCGGCGGCGCAGATGGAAGGCGCCAGGGTGTTGGAGAACAGGTAGGGGCGGCTGCGCTGGCGCAGCAGGTCGATGATTTCCCGGCGGGCAGAGGTGTAGCCGCCGGAAGCGCCGCCCAGGGCCTTGCCCAGGGTGCCGGTGATGATGTCCACCCGGCCCTCCACGCCGCAGTATTCCGCTGTGCCCCGGCCGGTTTTGCCTACGAAGCCCACGGCGTGGCTGTCATCCACCATCACGAGGGCGTCATATTCGTCTGCCAAATCGCAGATTCCCTTCAGGTTGGCAATGTAGCCGTCCATGGAGAACACGCCGTCGGTGGCAATGAGGATGGTGCGGCTGCCCGCGGCTTTCGCTTCCTCCAGCCGGGCCCGCAAATCCTCCATGTTGTTGTTCTTGTAGCGGTAGCGCTTGGCTTTGCACAGACGCACGCCGTCGATGATGGAGGCGTGGTTCAGCTCATCGGAAATCACCGCGTCCTCCGCGCCCAGCAGCACTTCAAACAGACCGCCGTTGGCATCGAAGCAGGAGGAATACAAAATAGTGTCCTCCATGCCCAGAAAGCGGGAAATTTTCTCCTCCAGCACCTTGTGCTGGGTCTGGGTGCCGCAGATGAAGCGGACGGAGGACAAACCGTAGCCCCAGCTGTCGTAGCTGGCCTTGGCCGCCGCAATCAGGCGGGGGTCGTCAGCCAGACCCAGATAGTTGTTGGCGCACATATTGAGCACGCCGTTTACCTTTGTGGTGTCAATCCGGGCGGACTGGGGGGTGGTGATGAACCGCTCCTCTTTGTAGGTGCCGGCCTCCCGGATGGCATCCAGCTCCTGCTGGTATCTCAAAATGGCAGATTTCATGGCGTTCTCCTTTATCGTTTTTCGGTCCAGTCCAGAATGACCTTGCCGGCCTTGCCGGAGTTCATGGCTGCAAAGCCCTCCTCAAAGGCGGTGTAGTGCAGACGATGGGTGATGATGGGGCTCACATCCAGACCGCCTTCCACCATGGCCATCATTTTGTACCAGGTTTCATACATCTTCCGGCCGTAAATGCCCTGAATGGTCAGGCTCTTGAAGATGACCTGATTCCAGTCGATGACGGTTCCGGGGGGCTGAATGCCCAGCATGGCGATTTTGCCGCCGTTGCGCATATTTTGCAGCATGGTGGTCAGGGCCGCAGGGCTGCCGCTCATTTCCAGACCCACATCAAAGCCTTCCACCATGTGCCGCTCGGTGAAAATATCTTCCAATTTTTCCCGGGACACATTCACGGTGCGGTCAGCGCCCATTTTTTTGCACATTTCCAGCCGGTAGTCGTTCACATCCGTGACCACCACGCTGCGGGCACCGTTTTTCTTGCAGATGGCAACGGCCATCATGCCGATGGGGCCGGCACCGGTAATCAGCACATCCTCGCCAATCACATCAAACATCAAAGCGGTGTGGGTGGCGTTGCCCAAAGCGTCGAAGAAGGAAACCACTTCCTCGTCAATGCCGGGGGAGATGGGAATCACATTGGAGGCGGGGATGACAATGTACTCGGCAAAGGCACCGTCCCGGTTGACACCCACGCCCAGGGTGTTTTTGCAGAACTGGCCATTGCCTGCCCGGCAGTTGCGGCAGTGGCCGCAGACGATATGGCCCTCGCCGGAGACAATCTGGCCCACATGGTAGGCGGTCACGCCTTCGCCCAGGGCGTCGATTTCGCCCACATATTCATGGCCAACGATGTAGGGCGGCTTGACATTGGCCTGGCTCCAGGCATCCCAGTTATAGATGTGCACATCGGTGCCGCAGATGGCGGTTTTGTGGATTTTGATACGGACCTCGCCCAGTCCCGGCTCCGGAACGGGCATTTTCTGCAAGGTCAGTCCCTTGTGGGGGCCGGTCTTGACAAGGGCATCCATCATTTTAACAGACATGGTAAGCACTCCTTGTAGGTTTGGTTTTGGTACGCTATAGTTCATTATAACGCCGGAAAAACCATACTGCAACAAAAATATTTCCGAAAAGGGCACAAAAAGGGTGGTTGCAAAATGGGAAGCAGTTTCAACGAACTCCGTAGGGGCGACTTGCAGTCGCCCGCGGGCGGATAATATCCGCCCCTACATCCGCAGGATGTAGCAAGTGGAAATATTTTAGGGTCTGTTGCAGTATTTTGCAACAGACCCCAATGATTACAGTTCGGTTTCCAGTGTGGCAACCACCCGGGCGCAGCGGGGGCACAGGCCGTCGGCATTGGCATGCACAGAGTGCATCCAGCAGCGGGGGCACTTTTCGCCCCGCGCCTCGGAAACGCCGATGGTCAGTTCCGGAGCGTTGACACCGCTGCCAACCTCGGCGCCTTCCTCCGGCGCACCCCAGGTGACATCGGACACGATGAACAGCTCTGCCAGATTGACACCTTCGCAGGCGGCCTTCAGGGCGGCGTTCTCGGTGTTCAGGGTCACATGGGCTTCCAGCGCCTTGCCGATGCGCTTGTCGGCACGGGCCTTTTCCAGAACGCCGTTCACATCCTGACGAATCCTGGTCAGCAGCTCCCATTTGGCCATGGTGTCCGCATCCAGACAATAGGCATCAAAGCCCTCGGGCATCTGATTCAGCAGAACATTGCGGGTGTCGTCACCCTCCCGGTGGGGCATGGACTGCCAGATTTCGTCACAGGTGAAGGCCAGAATGGGGGCGAACACCTTTGCCATGGCATCCAGAATCAGATACAGGGCAGTCTGGGCGGAGCGGCGGCGGGGGCCGTTCTCCTCCTCGCAGTACAGCCGGTCCTTCAGAATGTCCAGATAGAAGCTGGACAGCTCCACCACGCAGAAGTCGTTGATGGCGTGGGAAACCAGGTGGAACTCATAGCCGTTATAAGCCTTGCGGCAGGATTTCACCAGCGCATCCAGCTTGGTCAGCGCCCACTTGTCCAGCTCCTCCATTTCGCCGGCGGGGACCAGATGGTTGGGGTCAAAGCCGCTCAGGTTGCCCAGACAGTACCGGGCGGTGTTGCGGAATTTCAGATAATTCTGGGAAATCTGCTTGAAAATATCCTTGGAGCAGCGCACATCCGCATGGTAGTCGGAGGAGGCAGCCCACAGGCGGATGATGTCGGCGCCGAAATCCTTGATGATGTCAGCCGGGTCAACGCCGTTGCCCAGGGACTTGTGCATGGCGCGGCCCTGGCCGTCCACGGTCCAGCCGTGGGTCAGCACCTGCCGGAAGGGAGCGCCCTGGTCCAGCGCGCCCACGGAAGTCAGCAGGCTGGACTGGAACCAGCCACGGTACTGGTCAGCACCCTCCAGATACACATCGGCGGGCCAAAGCTCCGGGCTATCGTGCATGAGGGAGGCATAGTGGGTGGAGCCGGAGTCAAACCAGCAGTCCAGAGTATCCTTTTCCTTGCCGAATTCCCGGCCACCGCAGTGGGGGCAGGTGAAGTTTTCGGGCACCAGCTCCATGGCGTCCTTTTCAAACCAGATGTTGGAGCCGTGCTCGTCGAACAAAGCAGAAATGCGGTCGATGGATTCCGGGGTGGAAACGGGCTTGCCGCAGTCCTTGCAGTAGAACACAGGGATGGGCAGACCCCAACGGCGCTGCCGGGAGATGCACCAGTCGGCCCGCTCCCGAATCATGCTCACCATCCGCTCGCCGCCCCAGGCGGGGTACCACTGGACATTCTCAATGGCGGCTACCGCCTTGTCCTTGAAGGATTCCACGGAGCAGAACCACTGGGGGGTGGCACGGAAGATGATGGGCTTCTTGCAGCGGTCATGGTGGGGGTAGGAGTGGATGATGTCCTCGGAAGCGAACAGCATGCCGCTCTGGCGCATATCCTCCAGAATGATGGGGTTGGATTTTTCGGTGGACAGGCCCGCGTACTTGCCGGCATAGTCGGTGTGGCGGCCGTAGTCATCCACGGGAACCACCAGCTCCATGCCGTAGCGCATACAGGTCTGGTAGTCGTCGGCACCAAAGCCGGGGGCGGTGTGCACGCAGCCGGTGCCGGAGTCCATGGTGACATACTCGGCGTTCACCAGCCGGGAGGTCTTGTCCAGGAAGGGGTGCTTGGCCAGCATATTCTCGAAGAACTGGCCGGGGAAGGAGGCCAGCACCTCATAATTTTCAAAGCCGCCCATCTTCATGGTCTTTTCCATCAGAGCCTCAGCCATGATGTAGGTTTCGCCGTTTTCCGCCTTCACCAGCACATAGCTGTCCCGGGGATGCAGGCAGATGCCCATGTTGCCGGGCAGGGTCCAGATGGTGGTGGTCCAGATGACGAAGAACATTTTGCTCTTGTCAAAGCCGTCCAGCTTGCCCAAATCGTCGCAGATGGGGAACTTCACATACACGGAGGTGCAGGGGTCATCCTGATATTCAATGTCGGCCTCCGCCACGGCGGTGGCGCAGAAGGGACACCAGGTGACGGGTTTCAGGCCCTTGTAAATGTAGCCCTTGTCAAACATCCGGCCAAAGACCTTGACCTCCTGGGCCTCAAAGTGCTTATCCATGGTGCGGTAGGGCTTATCCCAGTCCGCCACCACGCCCAGCCGCTTGAAACCTTCCCGCTGCTTGTCGATGAAGTCCTGGGCAAATTCCTCGCAGGCCTTCCGAAATTCCGGCACGGTCATGTCCTTGTTCAGCTTTTTCTTGGAATTTTCAATGGCCCGTTCAATGGGCAGGCCGTGATTGTCCCAGCCGGGGACATAGGGGGTGTAGTAACCCATCATGGCGTGGCTGCGGACGATGAAATCCTTCAGGGTCTTGTTCAGCGCGTGGCCCATGTGAATGTAGCCGTTGGAGAAGGGAGGGCCGTCGTGCACCACAAAGCGGGGCAGATCCCGGTTCTTTTCCAGCATGGCATGGTACAAATCCATTTCCTGCCAGCGCTGCAGCATGCCCGGCTCCCGGGCGGGCAGACCGGCTTTCATGGGAAAGTCGGTTTTAGGGGTGATGATGGTGTTTTTGTATTCCATTTGGAATAACCTCCATAGTGATATACAATATTTTATCTCGCTGTAAAGTATTCAACAGCGTTGAAAACAGTTTGCCCTCTCAGTCAAAAATCAAGATTTTTGACAGCTCTCCCAAAGGGAGAGCCAAGGGGAGAATAAAGAAAAAATGCCCTTGTCTCCATAAAAGAGACAAAGGCATGAATCCTCTGCGGTACCACTCTTATTCCGGGAAAACCCGGCACTTTCAAAACGCGTTATCGGGCGAACCCGGCGCACTCTACTGTCCCGGCGGGAGTTCGGTGCGCAGCTCGGAGGGGATATGAAGCATTCACGCTTACTGCCTTGCACCGTCCGGCAGCTCTCTGAAAGCGGAGGAATGTTCACCTGTCCTCGTCATGGCTGTTATTTATTTGCGGGTGGGGTCGTAATTGCGGCCGAACTGGAGCGAGCCAAATTTTCCCTCGCCGGAAGGCACGGTTTTCACATCGGAATCGTCCGCACCGCCAATCATGGCTTCCAGATTGTGGGCAATTTCGTCGGCCAGGGCGCCGGTTTTGGCGTCTGTGGCGCTGGTGTCATACAGCTTGGTGCGGGTTTGAAGGGTGATGGTGGGGCGGTTTTCCTCTTTGATGCGCTCCAGCACATCGATGCAGTTGCTGATTTGGATTTGCAGCTCGCTGATTTTGGCGGCGGCAACCCGGCGGGCTTCATCCACCCGGGCATTTTCCTCCGCAATCAGATTGTTGGCGTTGCGGGCTTTCTCTGCGGCGGTCTGATTGGCGTCGCTGAGCATCTGGGTGCACTTGGCTTCCGCTTCCTTGACCATCATGTCGCAGGTTTTCTGGGCGTTGACGATGGCATCCTTCATGGAAGCCTCGTTGGCCCGGTATTCCTCCAGCTTACCCACCAGAACCCGCATTTTGCTTTTCAGCAGGGCGTTTTCCTTGTACAGGGTGATGTAGTCCTGGGTCAGCGGCTCCAGAAATTCATCCACAGCCTGCATATCATAGCCGCCGAAGGTGGCCTTTTTAAAAGAAATTTCTTCAATTTGCTGGGGCGTAAACATGGGCATCAGCCTCCTGCGAATCAGTAGTGGGCGTCAGAGCCGGGCTGGGTGCCCTCCAAATCCCCGGCAATATCCATGCTGTGGGGGCAGAACAGGTAGGTACCCTGGGCGATTTTCTTCACCTGGCCGTCCAGCGCGTAGGAGCAGCCGGACAGGAAGTCTACCACCCGGCGGGCGACATTTTTATCCACATTTTCCAAGTTGACGATGACCGCCTTCCGCTCCCGCAGCTCGTCGGCTGCCCGCACGGCATCCTGAAAGCTGATGGGCCGGAACAGCACCACGCCGGGCTTGTTGGAGCCGGAGCTGATGACCTTGCTGCCGGCAGCCCGGTCCTCAGGGGCAGGGACTGCGGTTTCCCCGCTGTCCGCGGCGGGAACCGGGGGGGTGCGGCGGCTGGGGCGGGAGGATTCAAACAAATCCTCTGCATCGTCGTAATCATCGTATTCGTCATCCCCGTAGGGCTGGGCGATTTTTTTCACATTATCCCAGAAACTCATTTGTGCATATCCTCCTGATATGTACTCATCCAACCGGATGGGAAGCACCGTATTGCCGCGCGCCAAAGATGGCGGTGCCGATGCGGATCATGGTGCTGCCGTGGGCAATGGCATCGGCAAAGTCGCCGGACATTCCCATAGACAAAATTTCCATGGATACATTATCGTATTTTTTTGCCCTGATGTCAACAGAAAGGTTGTAGATTTCCTGAAAAAATTTATCGTTATCTCCGCTTTTTTCGCAGACCGGGGGAATAGCCATCAGTCCTTTGACGAAAATATTGGGGAAATTACCCATATTTTCCAGAACAGGGAGAATATCCGCCGGGGCAAAGCCGGTCTTATTTTCCTCCTGCGCCACATTGATTTCCAGCAGAATGTCCTGCTGCACCCCCTGACGCACTGCTTCCTGAGAGATAGCCTGCAAAAGCCGGGGAGAGTCCACGCTCTGAATGAGGCTGACCTTTCCGGCCACGGATTTGACCTTGTTGGTTTGCAGGTGGCCGATGAAGTGAAGCTGGGCGCCCCGGTAGGCGTCCTGGCTTATCTTCTGGCACATTTCCTGCACCCGGTTTTCGCCGCAGACGCGGATTCCGGCGGCGATGGCCTGCCGGACACGGTCGGTATCGTTCATTTTTGTGGCGGCGCACAGGGTAATTTCCGCCGGGTCACGGCCGCAGGCAGCGGCGGCCCGGTCAATTTCCGCCCGGATGCGGGCGATGTTTTCAGCAATGGACATGGGAGTTCCTTCCTTCGGAAAAATATGGAAAAAGGGCGACGGAGTTCCGTCGCCCTTGCCGTTTAGGCAGCGCCTGCTGCGGATTTCAGCGGCTTCATGGGAGCGAGGGTGGAGATGGCGTGCTTGTAGATCATCTGCTGCTTGCCGTCGCTCACCAGCACCACCACAAAGCTGTCAAATCCGGTGATAACGCCCCGGAGCTGAAAGCCGTTCATCAGAAACAGCGTCACCGGAACCCGGTCCCGGCGCACTTCGTTCAAAATGGCCTCCTGGAGATTGGTTGCTTCAGACATAAGTATAACCTTCTTTCTGTTGAGAATACACCTATATCTTAGCAGATGTCATTTGTCAAATTGTGCCGCAATCTGTCGGGCCTGGGCAAGAATTTCGCCGGGAGTGTCCCCCTCGTTGCGAATAATCCAGTGCATATCGGGATTGCGGCGGAACCAGGTGAGCTGCCGCTTGGCATAGCGGCGGGAGGAGAGCTGTACCTGGGCGGCGGCGGATTCCAGAGAGCCGCTGCCGGTCAAAGCGTCCACAAATTCCTTGTAGCCGATGGCCTGCATGGCGGTGGCCTTTGGGGGGATGCCGCTATTCTGCAGCGCCTGAATTTCCGCCACCAGACCCTGCTGCAGCATCAGCTCTACCCGCAGATCAATGCGGCGGTAAAGCTGGCTTCTTTCCGCAAAATCCAGTCCCAGCCACAGCGGTGTATACCGGGGCGGGATGGCCTGGGTGCGGCGGTTGTGGGCGGTGATGGTTTCGCCTGTTTCGTAGTAGACCTCCAGGGCGCGGATAATCCGCTTCCGGTCAGCCAGGTGCAGCTTGGCGGCGGCCTCCGGGTCGATGGAACGGAGCCGTTCCAGCATGGCGGCCATGCCGATACGGTCGGCTTCCTGCTCCAGATTTTCCCGCATTCCCGTGGAAGGGAAGGGGGCAAAGTCGTTGCCTTTGATCAGAGCGTCCATATAAAGCCCGGTGCCGCCGGCAATGATGGCGGTTTTGCCCCGGGCGAGGATGTCGTCCACAATGGGGGTGGCCATGGCACAGTAGCGGCTGACGGAAAAATCCTCATCCGGCTCCGCCACATCTATCATGTGGTGGACGATGCCCTGCTGTTCCTCCGGG
>JBGVGH010000132.1:0-12042 GCA_045121575.1 Faecousia sp. | reverse complement strand
GGTGTCGATGCAGATTTCAAATCACTTTGCCGTTTTCGATTTGGATGGTTTTTCCCAGCCGGGTCAGCTTTTCCGGCTCGCAGCCGGTGATGAACACCTGTCCCTTTTCAATCTGGTTCAGCACAAAATCCTGCCGCCCCGCATCCAGCTCCGACAGCACATCATCCAGTAACAGCAGCGGTTCCTCGCCGCTTTCCCGGCGCATCAGCTCCCGCTGGGCCAGCTTCAGGCTGATGACCGCAGTGCGGGTCTGCCCCTGGGAGCCGTAGGCTTTCAAATCCACCCCGGAAAGGGAAACTTCAAAATCATCCCGGTGGGGGCCGGTCAGGCATTGGCCCGATTCCAGCTCCGCCCGGCGGTGGCTTTCCAGATGGGCCTGCAAATCCGCCGTCAATCGGTCAATGGAAGCAAAGGGGTCTTTCACCGTGGAAACCGTCCGGTATTCCAGGGAAAATTCCTCCGCGCCGCCGGAAAATTCCCGGTGGTACACCGCCGCCGCTTCCGAAAGTCCGGCGTAAAACCGGGCCCGGTAGGAAATCAGCAGCGCCCCCACCTGACACAATCTGGCATTGTATTCCGGCAGAATGTCAAGCAAAGCGGGATTTTCCCGATAATCCTTCAAAATCCGGCTTTTCCGCTCCAAAATCCGGTGGTATTCCGCCAAAGCGGCGTCGTAATTGGGCCGAAGCTGGCACAGTACATTGTCCCCCAGCTTCCGGCGGGGGGCGGAGCCGCCCTTGAGAATCATCAAATCCTCCGGGCAGAACAGCACGCAGGGCAGCAGCCCTAGCACCCCGGCGGCGGTTTTCTGCTTCACGCCGTTGCGCTGGCACAGCCGGGGGCGGCTGCCGGAAAACAGCACCCAGCGCACCGACTGCTCCCGGTTCTGGGAGAACATTTTTCCCTCCAGCTCCGCGAAATCCGCCCCAAAGCGAATCAGTTCCCCGTTTTTCTGGGCCCGGAAGCTTTTTCCGGAGCCAAGATAGCCGATGGCCTCCAGCAGATTGGTCTTTCCCTGGGCGTTGCGCCCGGTAATCAGGTTCACCCCCGGGGCAAAATCCAGATGCAGTGTTTCATAATTGCGGAAATCCCGCAGCGTCAACTCATTCAGCCGCATTTTCTACGATCTGGAATTTCTGGCCGGCAAATTCCACCTTGTCGCCGGGGCGCAGTTTTTTGCCCCGCATGGTGCAAACTTCGCCGTTGACAAGCACGGCACCCTCCTGAATGACGGACTTTGCCTCGCCGCCGGAATAGACCACATTGGCAAATTTCAGGGCATCCTGCAGCTTGATAAATTCGGTTGTAATCGCCACCTGGGCGAAATTATCTTTCTTTTTTACGGTTACTTTCACAAGTCATGCTCCTTTTCAGGAAAGTAAAGTCAGAAGGAAATCTATTCTGTAGGGCGAGGGCATGCCCTCGCCGGGCATTTCTAATGGAAATGCCATCCGCGAAGCGGATAAATTTCAGCCCACCATTGTCATCCTGAGCGGAGCGCAGCGCAGTCGAAGGATCTCATGGGAAAAGGCTGAGATTCTTCGACTCACTTCGTTCGCTCAGAATGACAAACTTTATACCTCTGAGCGGCGAGGTCAAGACCTCGCCCTACATTGGGATTTTGGTAAGCATCTACCATTGTAGGGTGGGGTCTTGACCCCACCGGGCATTTCCGGCGGAAATGCCATCCGCGAAGCGGATAAATTTACCCAAATAGCATCAGCTCTTGATGCGCACAGGCAAAACCATGTAGGAAAAGTCGTATTTATCCTCGGCGGGGGTCATGACGATGGGGCTGAGGTTGTTGGTCAGCTCCAAAATAACCTCCTCGCTGGGAATTACCTTCAGCGCGTCGGCAAGATAGCGCACATTGAAGCCGATTTCCAGCTCCTTGCCGTCGCCGGCCAGGCTGCACCGGTCCTCCGCCGCGCCGATGGTGGTGTTGGTGCGCATCTGCAATTCGTTATAGCCAAAGACGCACCGCACCGGGCTTTTGTATTTTTCGGAAACAATCAGGCCCACCCGCTCAATGGAGCTGGCCAAATCGGAAACATGGGCCGACAGCTTCACCGGGCAGTTGGTGGGAACCACCTTCCGCCAGTCCAGAAAATCGCCCTCCAGCAGTCGGCAAACCAGAGTGGTGCCCCCCATCTGGAACAGAATGTGCTTCTGGCCCAGGGTAAAGGCCACATCGCCCTCGCTGTCGGAGAGGATTTTTTCCACTTCCTTCAGTCCCGCCGCGGGAACCACGAAACTCAGCTCCCGCTCGGTGGGCTCCTGGGGATGGAAGGTGCGCCGGGCCAGGCGGAAGCCGTCCACCGCAATGGCGGAAACGGCGTTGTTTTCCACCTCGAATTTGACGCCGGTGTGAATGGGACGGCCCTGATTTTCAGAAACGGCGAAAATGGTGCCGTTAATCAGCTCTTTCATGGCACTCTGAGGGATGCGGATGGCCTTTCCGGTGCTCACATCCGGCAGCACCGGGTAATCGTCGGCGCTTTCCGCGGAAATATTGAAGGAAGCGTAGCCGGAGCGGATGGAAACCTTGTAATTATCGTCCACCACCACGGTGACGGGGCCCTCCGGCAGGCGGCGGATGATGTCGCCAAACAGCCGGGCAGGGAGGATGCACTCGCCGGGGTCGGAAACATCGGCCTCGATTTGGTGGGTGATGGCGGTTTCCATGTTATAGCCGGTGAGGGTCAGGCCCAGGCCCAGGCCGGCCCGGCACAAAATGCCCTCCAGCACCGAAAGGCTGCTTTTGACGGCGACGGTGCGGCTGGCGATGGACAGACCCTGGGACAGCACACTTTTTTCACAGGTAAAACGCATAGCGGTTCTTCCTTTCTTGTTTCTTTTAGAAAAATAAATATAAAAAGAGAGAATTGAGGTAGTATCAACAGGAATAGGGAAAACTTATGTGGAAAAGTGGCGCGGAGCCTGAAAAATCAAGGACTTTTTTTCCACAGGCCGCTTTGAAAATCTCACGATTTTTCCACAGGCCCTGTTGGGAAAAATTTTCGCCCAAAGTTATCCACAGAAAGTTTTCCACATTCCACAGCACTTGTGGAAAGTTAGGAATTAGGAGTTAGGAGTGAGGAGTTGACGGTTATCCGCCCGGAAATAGGGGTAATCGCATTGTAGGGCGGGGTCTTGACCCCGCCGACCAGGTACGACTATCTGCGTGGGTGGAAACCAGGGGTGTAACTACATATTTGGTAGGGGCGGCATAGAGCCGGCCCGGGCATTTCCAACGGAAATGCCATCCGCGAAAGCGAATAAATACCTGCCGTCCATGTCATCCTGAGCGGAGCGTCAGCGCAGTCGAAGGATCTCATGGGAAAAGGCGGAGATTCTTCGGCTCGCTCTTAAATGATAAAGGCTTTCGCTCTGAGCGGCGGGGTCAAGACCCCGCCCTACAATGGGGGGTTGATTTTCGGATGCAAACGGCAAAACACCGCAGGGGCAGTCCTTACAGGCAGGAATTGATATTGGCGGTGATGTCCCGGATGTTGTTCTGCAGCTCGGAATCGTTGTTTTTCAGGGCATTTTCCACCTTGCGGATGTTATACAGCACCGTGGTGTGGTCTTTGCCGAATTCCTTGCCGATGTCGGGCAAACTGAGGTTGGTGAGCTTGCGAATCATATACATGGCCACCTGCCGGGCTTCGGCGATGCCCTTGCTCTTCTGACTGCCCCGCAGCACCACCTCGTCCACGGAATAGAACTTGCAAACCTGCGAAATAATCAGGCTGGGGGTGGGCAGGGCGTTGCCCTCGGCCTTGAACATATCGTCAATGGCCCGGGAAATGTTGGCCAAATCCAGGGGCATGTTGTTCAAATCCCGGTAGGCCATGATTTTCTTCACCGTGCCTTCAATCTGCCGCACATTGTTGGTGATGTTGATGGCGATGTAGTTGCACACATCGTCCGGCAGGTTCAGCCCCATGGCCTTGGCCTTGTTTTTCAGAATGGCCATTCGGGTTTCATAGTCCGGGGGCTGGATGTCCGCGAGCAGACCCCATTCAAAACGGGTTTTCAGCCGGTCTTCCAGGGTCACCATGTCGCTGGGCTTCCGGTCGGAGGTCATGACAATCTGCTTGTGCTCCTCGTAGAGCTTGTTGAAGGTATGGAAAAATTCCTCCTGGGTGGCCTCTTTGCCGGCGATAAACTGAATATCATCGATGAGGAACAGGTCGGCTTCCCGGTATTTGCTGCGGAATTCCACATTTTTGCCGCTTTTAATGGCGTCAATCAGCTCGTTGGTGAACTGGTCGCCCTTGATGTAGACGATGTTGGCGTCAGGGTTATTTTTGCGGATGCCGTTGGCAATGGCATACAGCAGGTGGGTCTTGCCCACACCGGGGGGGCCGTAGATAAACAGGGGGTTGTACACATCGCCGGGATGGTTGCTGACGGCAATGGCGGCGCCATGGGCGAAGCGGTTGGAGGGGCCAACCACGAAATTTTCAAAGTTGAACTGGGGGTTAAAATCCATGGAGGCAATGGTCTTGCCCTTGGAGCGGTATTCGTTCAGCTCCTTGTCCCCGAAAACAATCAGTTTGGCATCGGAATCGAAAATTTCCTTCAGCGCCTCCTGCACCAATGAAGCGCAGCGCTTCATGATGATTTCCCGGCGGAATTCCGATGAAGTGTGCAATATCAGATGCTCCTCGTTCAGCTCGACCACTTCCGCGTCGTCAAACCAGGTGGAGATGGTAACGGCATCCAGCTGGTTTTCCATATAGCCAAGAACCTTTGCCCAGACATAGGCGGATGAAAACATAATTTTTGCGGCTCCTTTCTCTGTACGGTCAGGGAAAAAATGGATATTTCTCCCCACAATATCTCACCCTACATACTAACACACCCTGTGGAAAAAAACAAGATTTTTTTGTCGGATACAAATTAAATAAACAATTTGTTGGTTGAAGTTGGCAGTTATTCGTAGGGGCGACCTGTGGTCGCCCGCCACCTTCCGTCATTTATCCGCTTTGCGGATGGCATTTCCCCTGGAAATGCCCGGGCGATTGCAAATCGCCCCTACGGAGTTTGTTGGAACCCTATGTAGGGGCGGCATAGAGCCGTCCCGCAACCTCCTGTCATTTATCCGCCCCTATCTGTAGGGCAAAGGCATGCCTTTGCCGGATGGTAACAATTATCAAAGTGGTGAGAAAGAGCAAGCCTAGCGGCGGGGTCAAGACCCCGCCCTACGGTGTAAGTTTATGGTTATCGATACCCACGGGCGGATAATATCCGCCCCTACGAAATGAATTCATAATTCTTAATTCAGAATTATGAATTTATTTTGCTGATGCCTCTAAAAACGAAAAAAATCCGGGGGTTTCACGTGAAACCCCCGGAGGCTGTTTACTTGTTTTCTTCCGGGATAAAATCCAGGGTCAGGCTGTCCAGCCCCGGTTTCATCCGGGTGAATTTCACCCCGGCGGCGGTGAGCATCCGCTTGGAAGCCAGGTTTGCCATGGTGTCGGCGTATTTGTCCGACAGGTAGATGACCTCCTGCACGCCGCTCTGAATGATGGCCTTGGCACATTCGTTGCAGGGAAACAGGGCCACATAAATGCGGCTGCCCCGGAGGTTTCGGCCGTTGGCGTTGAGAATGGCGTTCAGCTCCGCGTGTACCACGAAGGGGTATTTGGTCTGCTCGCCCTCCCGTTCCCAGGAAAATTCATCGTCGGAGCAGCCCTTGGGCATCCCATTGTAGCCGGTGGAAATGATGATATTCTCAGGAGAAACGATGCAGGCCCCCACCTGGGTGCTGGGGTCCTTGCTGCGCTTGGCCGCCAGCATGGCGATGCCCATGAAGTATTCGTCCCAGCTGATGTAATCGGCACGCTTCATAAATAAACCTCCGTTACAGTTAGGAATTAGGAGTTAGGAGTTAGGAGTTAGGAGTTGTCAGTTGTCAGTAGGGGAGACCTGTGGTCGCCCGCCGTCTACCGGAAACCTATCCTCTATTGTCATCCTGAGCGGAGCGCAGCGCAGTCGAAGGATCTCATAGGGAAAGGCAGAGATTCTTCGACTCGCCTTCGGCTCGCTCAGAATGACAAAACGCCGTAGGAGGAATAAAATACAATTTTTCTCTTATTTCTCCAAAATGATTGGGCCGTTATTGGTTTGCAGCTCCTGCAAAATGTAGGCGGCGGCCTCCTCGGCGCTCAGCAGCACCTGCTGGCCGGTTTTCATATTTTTCACGGCGCATTTGCCCTGGTTCAGCTCATCTTCACCCAGCAGCACCGCAAAAGGCACGCCGATTTTGTCGGCATAGGCCATTTTCTGCTTGAATTTCTTCTGCTCGCCGTACAGCTGCACCCGCACGCCGGCAGACCGCAGCTTCTGGGCCAGCTCCACCGCGGGGGTGACGCAGGGCAGCATCGGCAGCACCAGCGCGTCGCAGGGGGCGCTGGGCAGGTCGGGATTCAGCAGGCCCTGCTCGTCCAGCACATAGAACAGCCGGGTCAGGCCGATGGAAATGCCCACGCCGGGCAGGGGCTTGTCGATGTAGTAGCCGGCCAGATTGTCGTACCGGCCGCCGGAGCAGACCGAGCCGATTTCCGGATGGTCCAGCAATGTGGTTTCGTAGACGGTGCCGGTGTAGTAGTCCAGACCCCGGGCGATGGTCAAATCCACGGCAAAATTGGCCTCCGGCACGCCGAAAGCGGCCAGATTTTCCGTCACAGCCCGCAGCTCGCTAACGCCCAGGTCGAACAGCTCATTGCGTCCGGCGTATCCTTCCAAGGCGGACAGCACTTCCTGATTGGTGCCCTGGATGGCGATGAATTTCAGAATTTCGTCCGCTTTTTCCGGGAGAATTTCGCAATCCTCCACCAGCAGCGTCCGCACCTTCTCAGCGCCGATTTTGTCCAGCTTGTCCACGGTGCGCATAATGTCGCCGCTCTTTTCCTCCAGACCCATCATGGCGTAGAAGCCGGTGAGAATCTTCCGGTTGTTCACCCGAATCTGGAACCGCTCCAGGCCAAAGCCCCGGAACACCCGGTAGATGATGGAGGGAATTTCCGCGTCGTTGACAATGTCCAGCTTGCCGTCGCCGATGATGTCGATGTCCGCCTGGTAAAATTCCCGGAAGCGGCCCCGCTGGGCCCGCTCGCCCCGGTAGACCTTGGAAATCTGGTACCGGCGGAAGGGGAAGGCCAGGTCGTTATAGTGCAGCGCCACATATTTGGCCAGGGGCACCGTCAAATCGAACCGCAGGGCCAAATCGCTGTCGCCCTTCTGAAAGCGGTAGATTTGCTTTTCGGTTTCGCCGCCGCCCTTGGCAAGCAAAATTTGGGCATCCTCGATGGCGGGGGTGTCCAGGGGGGAGAAGCCGTACAGGCTGTAGGTTTTGCGGAGAATTTCCATCATCCGCTCGAACTGCGCCTGCTTTTCCGGCAGCAGTTCCATAAACCCGGAAAGTGTCCGGGGACGAATTATACTCATAGCTGTTCTCCAAATCGTTAGGAAATAAATGTCTTATTGTAGGGCGAGGGCATGCCCTCGCCGGCCCTTATCGATAACCATAGACTTGATTGTGGGATAATGGCTTAACTTCGCTGCCAAGTTGGTTATTTTGCACGGATTCAATCGTTGTTACTGCTCGGCAAAGGCATGCCTTTGCCCTACATTTTCGTAATTTGAATCAGTAGCGCGGTTTGGTGTGCAGCATTTCGCGCCAGTCCAAATCGCCCCGCTGCAGGCCCATAATCAGCATTTCCGCGCTGGCCAGGTTGGTGGCCACGGGCACATTGTGCTTGTCGCAATGGCGGATGGTTTCCACCATCTGGCTGTTGTCCCAGGCGTCGGTGCTGTTGGGGTCGGTGAACATCAGCACCAGGTCGATTTCGTTATAGGCAATGCGGGCGTTAATCTGCTGGTGGCCGCCCTGCTTATGGGAAAGCAGCAGGGTAATGGGCAGGCCCGTGTTGTCGGCAATCAGCCGCCCGGTGGTGGCGGTGGCGTAGAGGGTGTGCTTCATCAGCACGCTTTTATACGCGGTGCAGAACTGAACCATCAGTTCTTTTTTCTTATCGTGAGCAAGAAACGCAATATTCATGTCCTTCACTCCTTGTGTAATTTTGAATCAGCCGGAAACCGGAATCGGGAAGCCCTGAATCCGTTTGGCAATCCGTTTGTAAGCAGCTGCGGCACCGAAGCGGCTGTGCCGGAGCAGGGGCTTTCCAGCTGCGGCGGCAAAACTCACATCCGGGTCTGACGGAACTACCCCCAGAAGGGGCAGGCCCGCCGCGTCCATAATGTCGTCGATGTTCATTTTCAATGCCTTGAGCATTTCGTTGAAAATCCGGTTGACCACCAGGCGCACATTTTTTGCCCCCAACAGCTCCAGCTCCTGCCCCGCCCGCTGGGCGCAGCGGATGGAGGCGCGGTCTGGAAGCGTCACCACCACGCACCGGTCGGCGCATTGGGCGCAGCATTTCATGCCGCCTGCCAGCCCCGCCGGGCCGTCGATGAGGATGTAGTCAAACAGATTTCTGGCATCTTCCAGCATCCCGGCAAAGGCTGGGGTGGAGATGTCTGCCCAGGAGCCGCTGATGGGCGCGGCCAGAAAGGAGAGGTTGGGGTAAATCGGATGGACGGCGGCCGCGGTCAATTTGTAATTGCCCCGGCAGATGTCCAGAAACGAGAGGGCGGCGCCGCTTTCCAGCCCCAGAAAAATATCCAGATTGCCCAGACCCACATCTGCGTCCACGCACAGAACCTTCTGCCCGGTGGTGGCAAGGGCAGTGGCTACACCGGCGCAAAGGGCGGATTTTCCCGTGCCCCCCTTGCCGGAGAAAAAGGCGATTACTTCAGACAAAGCCGATACCTCCCACTTTCACATTTTCGTTATTATAAAGCAATAACGCACAAATTGCAAGAGGAAAACCCGGCTTTTTTCCGGGGAATTTATCATTTTACACAAAAAACCTGCCGCAGAGGAGTTAGGAGTGAGGAATTAGGAATGAGGAGTTAGGAATGAGGAGTTAGGAATGAGGAGTTAGGAATGAGGAGTTAGGAATGAGGAGTTAGGAGTTGACAGTAGGGGCGGATATTATCCGCCCGCATCCTGCCACCCATTGTAGGGCGGGGGCTTGACCCCGCCGCTTCCTATCGACTGTTCTAAACCTTTATTGCAGTGTGCTGTCCTAACGATTGATTTGTTCTTTTGCTGCGTCTAATGATTTTGTTACTGCTCGGCGGGGTCAAGACCCCGCCCTACGGTAAAAGTTTATGGTTATCGATACCCATGGGCACGCCGCCCCGCCGCTCAGAGGTAAAAGGCTTTGTCATTCTGAGCGAGCCGAAGGCGAGTCGAAGAATCTCCACCTTCCCCTATGAGATCCTTCGACTCCGCTGACGCTCCGCTCAGGATGACATTTATCCGCTTTCGCGGATGGCATTTTCATGGGAAATGCCCGGGCGGATAATATCCGCCCCTACTGACAACTAACAACTAATAACTGACAACTTCCAACTCCTCATTCCTCACTCCTAACTCCTAATTGTATGCGCCGTTCACATTTTTCCTTGAAAGACTTAACAAAAAGTTCACCCTAAAACGGCAAAACGGGTTATAATGGGAATAAAAGTAAAAAGATAACATGGGAGGAGTATTCTATGGCAATCTCTGTGCTGATCGTAGAGGACGATCACAACATCGCGGAACTGCTGCAGATGTATCTGGAAAAAGAGGGGTATGCTGTCACCGTGGCCGGCGACGGCGGGCAGGGTCTTGCCAAATTCCGGGCCATCGAGCCGGATTTGGTGCTGCTGGATGTGATGATGCCGGTGATGGACGGCTGGGCGGTGTGCAAGGCCATCCGGGCCGAAAGCCAGAAGCCCATCATCATGCTCACCGCCAAGGGGGAAACCGCCGACAAGGTTTCCGGCCTGAAATCCGGTGCGGATGACTACATCACCAAGCCCTTCGAAATGAAAGAGGTGCTGGCCCGCATCGAGGCGGTGCTGCGCCGCAGCAGCGGTGTCACCGCGGAAAAGAAGGCCCGCCGCCTGACCTTTGACAATCTGGTCATCGATATGGATTCCTTCGAGCTGCTGATTAAGGGCAAGAAGGTGGACGCACCCCCCAAGGAGATGGAGCTGCTGTTCTACCTGGCTTCTTCCCCCAACCGTGTGTATACCCGCAACCAGCTGCTGGACGAGGTTTGGGGCTTTGACTATTTCGGCGACAGCCGCACCGTGGATGTCCATGTCAAGCGCCTGCGGGAAAAGCTGGAAGGCGCCAGCGACAAGTGGAGCCTGAAAACCGTCTGGGGCGTGGGCTACAAATTCGAGGTGCTGTAAGCCATGAAATCAACACAAGGCCGCACATTTTTCACCACCGCGTTGATTTTTTTGCTGGCCCTGTTGGTGCTGGGAATGTCCATGCAGATGCTGGTGCGGGATTATCTGACGGATGCCGCCTTTGAAAAGCTGGACAACAATTCCGAGGCGCTGTCCCGGCTGGCTGCCTCTTATTATGCCGACGGCAGCCTATCGAGTATGCAGTTTCTCATGAATCTGGATTTAATTGCCACGGTTTCGGACATGGACGCGGTGATTTGCGGCAGCAGCGGACAAATCGTGATTTGCTCTGATTTTGCCGAGGGGTGCAACCATCAGGAACTGACCCTGAACCAGGATTACATGAACCAGATTGCGAAAAAGGGAATCCTCCATGAAACCCGGGTGCTGCAGGGGTTGTACAGCGGTGTGCGCTATGTGACCGCCCGGCCCATTTACGAAAACGGCAGCGGGCAGGTCATCGGCTATATGCTGGTATCCAGCCCCATCACGGAAACCCAGACGGTGCTGCACCGCATCAGCAGCATTTTCTCCCTGGGCTCCATTGTGGTGCTGCTGATTTCCGTCATTGCCATGGCCTATTTCTCCAAGCGGCAGAGTTCGCCTCTGCTGGAAATGGCCCGCAAGGCCCGTGCCTTCGGCCACGGGGATTTGGATGCCCGGGTGAAAATCAACGGAAACGAGCCACGGGAGGTGGAGGAGCTGGCCATCGCCTTTAACAACATGGCTTCCTCCCTGCAAAAAATGGAGTACAGCCGTCAGGAATTCGTGGCCAATGTGTCCCACGAGCTGAAAACCCCCATGACCACCATCGGCGGCTATGTGGATGGCATTCTCGACGGCACTATCCCCCCGGAAAAGCAGCGCTATTACATGGAAATCGTGTCCACCGAAACCAAGCGGCTTTCCCGCCTGGTGCGCTCCATGCTGGATATTTCCCAGCTGCAGAGCGAGGGTGGCATTCCGTCGGATAAAATGAGCCGCTTTGATGTGGAGGAGTGCGCGGGCAAAATGCTCATCACCTTTGAAAAGAAGATTCTGGACAAGAATTTGCAGGTGGATGTGGATATGCCGGAGCATCCCTGCTACACCGTGGCCCAGGAGGACTATATCTCCCAGGTGATTTATAACCTGCTGGACAATGCGGTGAAATTCTGCCCCCAGGGGGGCACCCTGACCCTGCGGGTCCGGGAGGATGGCAGCAAAATCTATGTTACCGTGGGTAACGACGGCGAAACCATCCCGCCGGAGGAGCTGCCGCTTCTGTTTGACCGCTTCCACAAAATCGACAAGAGCCGCAGCCAGAACCGGGACGGCTGGGGGCTGGGTCTTTACATTGTCAAAACCATCATCGGCCTGCACGGCGAGGACATCACCGCCACCAGCATCGACGGCAAGACGGAGTTCACCTTCACCCTGCCGCTGACGAGCTGAGAAAGTTGTCAGTTATTAGCAGGGGCGACCTGCGGTCGCCCGCACCCCGATAAATTGGGGTTTATCGGGCTGTTTCTATTAAGCCCATTGTAGGGTGGGGTCTTGACCCCGCCGGCCGCTATCGTAATCAGCAGGTCTGGGCAAGGCATCAGGCCCCCGTTGTCATCCTGAGCGGAGCGTTAGCGAAGTCGAAGGATCTCATAGGGAAAGACGGAGATTCTTCGACTCACTTCGTTCGCTCAGAATGACAGACTTTTTAGCCCTGAGCGGTGGGGTCAAGACCCC
>JBGVGH010000131.1:0-1661 GCA_045121575.1 Faecousia sp. | reverse complement strand
ACCTTGATGGCCAGGTCAATGGCGTTGATGGTGTACAGCTGAATGTTGTTTTCAGCAATGTAGCGCTTGGAAGCGGCATCCAGATGATGCTCCAGCTCCTCCATGGACCACTGGCAGTTGATCAGGAACACGCCGCCGGGCTTGACATCCTGAACAATCTTGAAGCCCTTGGTGATGTAGGAGGGGTTGTGGCAGGCAACAAAGTCAGCCTTGTTGATGTAGTAAGGAGACTTGATGGGCTTGTCGCCGAAGCGCAGGTGGGAAACAGTCACACCGCCGGTCTTCTTGGAGTCGTACTGGAAGTAAGCCTGCACATACTTGTCGGTGTGGTCGCCGATGATCTTGATGGAGTTCTTGTTGGCGCCAACGGTGCCGTCGCCGCCCAGGCCCCAGAACTTGCACTCGATGGTGCCTTCTGCGGCGGTGTTGGGGGAGGGCTTCTCCTCCAGGGACAGGTTGGTCACATCGTCCACAATGCCCAGGGTGAACTCGTTCTTGGGCTCGTCCTTAGCCAGCTCCTCGTACACAGCGAACACGGAAGCGGGGTGGGTATCCTTGGAACCCAGACCGTAACGGCCGCCGATGACAGTGACATCATGCTTGCCGGCCTTGGCCAGAGTCATGACAACATCCTGGTACAGAGGCTCGCCCTGAGAACCGGGCTCCTTGGTACGGTCCAGAACCGCGACCTTCTTGACGGTCTCGGGCAGGACAGCCAGCAGATGCTTGGGGCTCCAGGGACGGAACAGGCGAACCTTCACCAGACCGACCTTCTGGCCGTTGGCGTTGAGGTAGTCGATGACTTCTTCAGCCACATCGCAGAAGGAGCCCATGCAGACGATGACCCGGTCAGCGTCGGGAGCGCCGTAGTAGTTGAACAGCTTGTAGTCGGTGCCCAGCTTTTCGTTGACCTTGTCCATGTACTTCTCGACCACGGCGGGCAGAGCGTTGTAGTACTTGTTGCAGGCCTCGCGGTGCTGGAAGAAGATGTCGTCATTCTCGTGAGAGCCGCGCATGGCGGGACGCTCGGGGTTCAGGGAGTGCTTGCGGAACTCGGCCACAGCCTCCATGTTGGTCATTTCCTTCAGGTCCTCGTAGTCCCAAACGGCAACCTTCTGAATCTCGTGAGAGGTGCGGAAGCCGTCGAAGAAGTTGATGAAGGGAACCTTGCCCTCCAGCGCTGCCAGATGGGCAACGGCGGACAGGTCCATCACTTCCTGCACATTGGACTCGGCCAGCATGGCGAAACCGGTCTGACGGCAGGCGTAAACATCGGAGTGGTCACCGAAGATGTTCAGCGCCTGAGCGGAGACGGTACGGGCGGACACATGGAACACGCAGGGCAGCAGCTCGCCGGCGATCTTGTACATATTGGGGATCATCAGCAGCAGACCCTGAGAAGCGGTGTAAGTGGTGGTCAGAGCGCCTGCGGCCAGAGAACCGTGAACAGTACCGGCGGCACCGGCTTCGGACTGCATCTCAACGACCTTGACGGTGTCGCCGAAGATGTTCTTACGGCCGGCGGCAGCCCACTGGTCGACATTGTCTGCCATGGGGCTGGAGGGGGTGATGGGGTAAATGCCAGCTACTTCGGTAAACGCATAGCTGACGTGGGCGGCAGCAGTATTGCCGTCCATGGTCTTAAATTTTCTTGCCAAAAT
>JBGVGH010000130.1:0-14534 GCA_045121575.1 Faecousia sp. | reverse complement strand
GTGTTTGAACTGTAAGAAAGCGGAAGGCACAGGGGCTGAAGCCTGTTTCCGTGAGATGAAAAAGCAACACCAAAAGGAAAAGGGGCGAACCGATGAAAAAGACACTTGATGCACGAATGAAAGCAATCGAGGCCAAGGCGGAGATGCTGACAAAGTTTGCACCTATCCATATTGCAATCCGCAAACATCTCTGTTACGATGAATTGCCGGAGGATTGGCGTGACCTTTACTGTGAGTATGTCGGCATTGACAGAGCCGTAATGGAACACATCATGCTGACCGCTGTGGGGGACCTCCATTTTATTCTGCATGACATTGAGAAACCTACCCCAGAAGAATTACAAGAAATAATTGCGTGGGTGGAATCGAGGGTAAACGATTCGGAGGAATTGGAGACCTAAAAAAAGATATTTACATTGTGCATTCGGCACATGAGTTTCTCCTTTCGGGAAAGCCGTCCGGCAATCGCTGGGCGGTTTTTCTGCGCCTCTTGAAGGCTGTTTTTTGATTAAAAAATCGGCCATTGTTTACCTTTTTGTTTACTTTTTGGGATTTTGCCGAAAAATGGCCAAAATCGGAATTTGCAGAAAAGTTTAGAAAATACCTATAAATAAAGAAAAAGTACCGCAAAACAACCGTTTGCGATACTGTTTTCTGTGGTCGGAGTAGGGGGATTCGAACCCCCGGCCTCTTGGACCCGAACCAAGCGCGATACCAAGCTTCGCCATACCCCGATAGCCTAGCTATTATAATCGCAAATCCGGTTTCTGTCAAGTGCCGGAATGGCTTTTTCTCACCTTTCCGCATTTTAAAGCTTCTGCGCCCGTAGAATGAAGCAGGAGGTGGTAGCTTGGGCTGCAAAGTTCGTTATTTATCGGGGAAAAAGAAGAGGAAGCCCAAAGGGGAGGGCTTTTACACGGCGCTGATTGCGGCTTTTTTGCTGCTGTGCGCGCTTTTTGGAACCTGGAAACGGCTGGCGCTGCCGCTGGAAACGCTGGCGCAGGAGGTGCGCAGCGGGGAAGTGACGGTGATTGAAGCGGTGAAAACCTTCTGCACCGATGTGGTGATGGGGCAGTAGCGTGAAAACAAAGCTGGAAATGGATGGAGGATTCTGCATTCTGCTGGCACTGATGCTGCTGGTGCTGCCGCTGCCCTGGGTACTGGCGGCGGCACTGGCGGCTTTCGTGCATGAATGCTTTCATTATGGGGCGGTGAACCTGCTGGGCGGGCGGGTTTACAGCCTGCGCCTGGGCTGGCGAGGCGCGGCAATGGAAACAACGCCCTTGATGCCCGGACGGGAGCTGGTGGCGGCATTTGCCGGGCCACTGGGGTCGGCACTGATGATTCTGCTCCGGCAGTGGCTTCCCAGAACCGCGGTGTGCAGCGCGGTGCATTGCGCCTTTAATCTGCTGCCCCTGTTTCCGCTGGACGGCGGAAGGATGCTGCGCAGCGTGATGGTGCTGCTGTTTCGCAACGGGGAAGGGAAATTCCGGATGTTGCAGAAAATCCTCCGGGGTATTTTGGCGGTTTTGGTAATTGCAGGATGCCTGCGCTGGGGAATTTGGGTGGCTGCCCTGGGGATTTTTCTCCTGATAGGAGAAAAGGGACGAGAATTGTTTGACAAGCGGCCTTTTTGCGGATACAATAAAACGGATATTGAACAATAAGAGGTAGGTTTATGACCGAATTGCTGCAGCGAATTCTCCCCACGGTGCAAAAGCCCGCCCGCTACACCGGCGGAGAATTCAATGAAATTCAAAAAGACCCCGACTCGGTTCGGGTGAATATCGCCTATTGCTTCCCGGATACATACGAAATCGGTATGTCCAATGTGGGAATGCGGATTCTCTACGGCGTGATGAATGAGATGGAGGGCGTCTGGTGCCAGCGTGTCTTTGCCCCCTGGGGGGACATGGAGGAGGCCATGCGCCGCTATCAGCTTCCCCTGTGGGCGCTGGAAAGCCGGAAGCCGGTGAAGGATTTTGACATGATTGCCTTTACCATCGGCTATGAGATGTGCTATACCAACATTCTCAATATGCTGATGCTCTCTGGTGTGCCGCTCCATGCCAATGAGCGGCAGGAACTGAAGAACATGGTCTTTGCCGGTGGTGTGTGCTGCTTCAACCCGGAGCCGCTGGCGCCCTTTGTGGACTTTTTCTCCCTGGGAGAAGGGGAGGAGAGTACGGTGGAAATCGTGTCCCTGTACGACCGCGCCAAAGCCGAGGACTGGAGCAAGGAGCAGTTCCTGCGGGAGGTTTCCCACATTCCCGGCGTGTATGTGCCGTCGTTCTATGAGCACCGGTATCACGAGGATGGCACGCTGGCGGCCATCATTGCCAAAGACGGTGCGCCGGAGAAAATCACCAAGCGGATTGTGGAAAATCTGGACCAGGCCTACTGGCCCACGAAGATGATTGTGCCGTCTACGGAAATCGTCCATGACCGGGCAAATCTGGAAGTATTCCGGGGCTGTATCCGGGGCTGCCGCTTCTGCCAGGCGGGCTTCAGCTGCCGCCCGGTGCGGAAAAAAAGCCCGGAAGTTTTGTACCGCCAGGCGGTGGAAACAATGGAAGATTCCGGGCATAATGAAATCACCCTTTCCAGCCTCTCCACCTCTGACTATCGGGGGCTGAAGGAGCTGACCGACGAGCTGATTCCTTACTGCCAGGCCAACAACATTAACCTGTCGGTGCCCTCCCTGCGGGCGGATAATTTCTCCCGGGAGCTGATGGAAAAGCTGCAAACCGTCCGCAAAAGCGGCCTGACCTTCGCCCCGGAGGCGGGCACCCAGCGGCTGCGGGATGTGATTAATAAGAACCTCACCGAGGAAGAAATTCTGACCACCTGCGCCAACGCCTTTGCCGGCGGCTGGAACAATGTGAAGCTCTACTTTATGCTGGGCCTGCCCACGGAAACCGACGAGGATGTGCTGGGCATTGCGGAGCTGGTGTATAAAATCATCCAGACCTGGAAAGCGGAGGCCACCAATAAAAAGCGGGGCCTGCGGGTTCATGTGGCCACGGCCTTCTTTGTGCCCAAGCCCCACACCCCGTTCCAGTGGGAAAAGCAGATTACCCAGGAGGAATATCTGCGCCGGTGCAAGCTGCTCAAGTCCCATTTCTATTCCAAATCCATCGAATATGACTACCATACCCCGGATTTGAGCCGGTTGGAGGCGGTGATGGCCCGTGGCGACCGCCGTCTGGCCCCTGTCATTGAGAAAGCGGCGAAGAACGGTGCCCGGCTGGATGGCTGGGACGAATACTTCCGCTATGACATCTGGCAGGATGCCTTCAAAAAGTGCGGCGTGGACATGGCGTTTTATACCACCCGCGGTTACGGCGAGGAGGAAATCCTGCCCTGGGACCCCATCGATGTGGGCGTTTCCAAGAAATTCCTGCAGCGGGAGCGCCGGCAGGCATACGCCGAGAAGGTAACGCCTGACTGCCGGGCCGGATGTGCCGGCTGCGGGGCTAACTGCCTGCTGAAGGAGGTGGGTTGCGATGATTAGAGCGCTGTTTGAAAAGACCGGCAACGCGGTCTATATCTCCCATCTGGACTTGATGCGGCTGTTTCAGCGGGCATTCAAGCGGGCGGGGCTGCGGCTAACCCATACCAACGGCTACAATCCCAGACCCTCCGTGTCCATCGCACTGCCTCTGAGCCTGGGGGTGGAAAGCCACTGTGAGCTGCTGGACTTCGAGCTGGAGGGCGAAACAGTTCCCTGCGAGGAAATCCTGCGGCGGCTGAATGGGGCGCTGGTGCCGGGCGTGCGGGTGCTGCAGGTGTATGAGGGCGGAAGAAAGCTGAAAGAGCTGTCGCTGCTGGACTGCGCCGTTACATTGGAATATGACGGCGGCATTCCGGAGGGCGGCAAGGAGCGTCTGGAAGCGCTTTTCGCGCAAAGCAGCCTGACAGTGGAAAAGAAAGGCAAAAATGGCATCACCCAGCAGGATATTATCCCCATGATTCGCCATCTGGAAATTGAGGCGGCGGGGGAGCGGGAACTGGTGCTGAAGGCGCGAATCTGCTGCCAGAATCCGACGCTTAATCCCATGCAGATGGTAGCGGCAATCGAGGCATTTTTGCCGGAGCTGAAGCCGGACTTTGCCCGGTGCAGCCGCCTGGAAATTTATGATACGGAAGAAACGATTTTTCGATAAGGAGAAAACCCATGGAGAATTTGATTGAACTGGAAGAATGCCCCATCTGCCGGGGCGCCGGAATGCTGATGCACGAGGGCGGCTGGAATGTGCAGGTAGAGTGCGTGGATTGCAGCGCCCACACGGTGTATGTGGAGTATGAGACCGAGGAAGAAAAACTGGAAGCGGAGAAGCAGGTGGCCCGGCTCTGGAACATGGGCAAAGTGGTGCACGGCGAGCGCGGCGAGTAAAAATAAGGCCGGGGATGGGGATTTTCATCCCCGGCAAAAAATTTTTTGTATTTTGTAAAAAAAGTACTTGCATTTTTCAGCAAGGTGTGCTAATATACTCAAGCGCTGAGGCGTGCAAGTAAAAATCCGGGTGTGGCGAAGTTTGGTATCGCGCTTGAATGGGGTTCAAGAGGCCTCGAGTTCGAATCTCGACACTCGGACCAGAAAAAAGCACCGACATTGTCGGTGCTTTTTTCAACGAAATAAATCCTTGCGGATTTGTGAAATACGCTTCGCGTGTGAAATATTGCTTCGCAATGTGAAATGCCTGAGGGCGTGGGTGGATTTATTTCATTTCACTTGATGCGTCAGCATCAAATTTCACAATTTACAAAGTGAATTATTTCACATTTGTCTCAAGACAAATATTTCACGAGAAGCGTGAGCGTTCAAATCCACACGCGAAACTGCTAAAAATATCTTTTTCATAGACTTTCACAAACCGAAACAGTATTTACTGTTTCGGTCTTTCTATTTTTTGCCGAAGTCACTCCGGCTGGTGGCAGCAGAGCTCAACACACCAGATAACGGGAAGTTCCCCTTGGGACTTCCCGCTTTTTGCATCATAAAACGCAAATGGTTTGACAAGGAATGGAAATATTGATACAGTAATGATAGCGCAGTCACATTCTCAATAAAAAGTTACCGGTTTTGCGCAAAAATGTGTTGTGAAACTATATATTTGCTTTTTAGTCCGGATGAATGTTGATTCCAATAGAAGAAGGTTCAATAGATGAAGGCTATTGACTATGGCAATGGTGATAAGGTAAAATATGAGTGCGATGAGTGGGTGCGCTGGCAACGGTCGAAGACTCTAAAACCGGGATTCGAGCCAAATACTACTATGACACGGTGGGGAGAAAGACCGGCGTTAATGAAAACGGCACCTGGACTTATACCTGGCAGCAGGGGCGCAAATTGGCCACAATGTCCAGCGGCAGCACCACCTGGACATATACCTATGATGCCAACGGTATGCGTACCAAGCGGACAAATGGCAGCACTACCTACAATTATACCTACCATGGCTCTCAGCTGACCCACATGACCTATGGCAGTACCGCATTGCACTTCTACTATGATGCCAGTGGTAAGCCGCTTTCCGTCACATACGGCGGCGCGACCTACTATTATGTGCTGAATCTTCAGGGCGATGTGGTGGCGATTCTGAACAGCTCCGGCGCGCAAGTGGTTGGCTACACCTACGACGCCTGGGGCAGACCGCTGACCGTTACCGGTTCCATGGCTTCCACCCTGGGGCAGTACAATCCGCTTCGCTACCGTGGCTATGTCTACGACAGAGAAACCGGCCTCTATTACCTCCAGTCCCGCTACTATAACCCCACTTGGGGCAGGTTTATCAATGCTGACAACTACCCCGCCACTGGGCAAGGCCTGTCCGGCAACAACATGTTCACCTATTGCGGTAATAATCCTGTATCACGAGCAGACAACAACGGTCAGTTTTGGCATTTAGTTGTGGGTGGCGTTATTGGAGGGATTATTGGAGCGATATCTTCTGCGGCAAGCGGAGGAGATGTTGTTGATGTTCTAATTGGTGCTGCTGCCGGAGCTGCTGGTGGCGTATTAGCAGCAAGTGGCGCTGGCGTTGTTGTGCAGGCGCTTGGAAGTGCTGCGATATCCATGGCATCTAACACAGCATCGCAAGTAAATCATATTGTCAAGGATGAGACTGGAGAAACAACTTTCAATGTGGGAGATATGCTTTTTGATGGTGTAGTAGGGCTTGCTTGTGGAACCTGGGGCGGGAATGGTGCTAGCTATGGCAATGCTGGAGGCATTACCGCCGCGGGTAAGCAGCTCTTCAAGCGAGGCTTCTTTAATCCTCAAGCGCGTAGTTACTATGCTAAAGTGGCCCATAACATGGGCGGTGAGTATGTATTTAAGCCGTTATTGCAGTCATTAGGTAAGAGTGCTGTTGGATCAGCAATCGTAACAGGCAAAAATATTCTATTCAATTAAAGGAGTGCACTATGCTCGCTAAAATTTTCTATTTTGATTGTGCCATACTCATTTTAGATTTTGTTACCATAAGTGGTTTGAGAAAATTTCTCTTAGATTTTCTAAGAGTGGGCAAGAGCAAGAATAGTGCCAGTCAAGTATATGCAACTCAGTCCCTGAACAATAAAATCCGTTATCTTTTATAAGTGGACATTTAAAAAAGTATACCAAGGAATTCTCTCGCTTTCATAGGATATATCAGGCGGTGATATACACCCTTATCCCTCAGTATGTTGTTATTATTGCGTGCAATATTCTCTTGAAAATGAAAAGTGTGTATGTCTTATGTTTTTTTGCGGTTGTAAAGCTTTATATTTGCTTTTTAGTCCGGATGAATGTTGATTCCAATAGAGTGTCTGTTTATAGAAAAAAGTGAGGCATTGTCATCGCTAAGATCGTGCCAATCATTAGGGCTTCGGGAAGGCGTTGCTTATGTCAAGGGGATGATTGCGGCTGAAGAGATAATGCTAACATCGCAGGCATATGTTGGTGCTGCATTGCTTTTTGATCTTGGTGCAACTGCCGTAACATCATTTGGTGGATGGGTATCGGGTCTTGCCTATGATTATTACACAAAATAAGGGAGGGCAATTTGCGAGTAAGAAGTATCCTTGTGTTCCGGAGGCGTCATTTCTTCCAATCTTCTTCATATTAGGCGACTTTGTGTTTTTGTATGTATCGTATCTCTGTTTCACTCAAGGAGACATTGTTGAGAGCGTATTTAGTTTTGCGTTGTATGTTTTTGTCCTTGTGTTTGCTGCCTGGTGTTGGAAAAGAACGATGTGGAAGGTCGAAATTCAAATGCATCGCATTATTTGTAAAGCATGACTATGTAGAAACATTGTAATAGACTACGAGAAGTCTACTGTTGGGATGGACTACCATTTTCAAAGAGGAAACAGGGCTTGGTGGATATATCTCTGTTATGGCCCCCCATATTTGATTGCCGGAAGCCGTACAACAGAATGAACGCACTGAAATGCAAACCAGGATTTATTCGAATCGTATATCGAGAAGATGTGTATGATGCACTAATAGCAGTATTGCCTAAAAGGCAAAAGACAGCATTGGTATGCGCCCGCCGCTGTGCAGGATTTTAAGAAACTGGGGGGGCAGTTCCTCATGGCGCTGCCCCTCATTAGCTCACTGATAACCCACATGACCTATGGCAGCACCGCATTGCACTTCTACTATGATGCCAGTGGCAGACTGCTTTCCGTCACATACGGCGGCGCGACCTACTATTATGTGCTGAATCTTCAGGGCGATGTGGTGGCGATTCTGAACAGCTCCGGTGCGCAAGTGGTTGGCTACACCTACGACGCCTGGGGCAGACCGCTGACCGTTACCGGTTCCATGGCTTCCACCCTGGGACAATACAATCCGCTTCGCTACCGCGGCTATGTCTACGACGGAGAAACGGGCCTCTATTACCTCCAGAGCAGATATTACAATCCTACTATTGGCAGATTTATGAATGCTGACATCCAGTTGTCTACCGGTGATTTTACTGAATCGAATCTGTTTGCATACTGCGGTAACAATCCCGTTCGGCGAATCGATTTCACAGGAACTTCTTGGATTAGTGATGCTTGGGAACGAATTTGCGGAGCAGCAAAAGATATTTGGAATTATATTACCAATGACGATGAAGAAACTGTACGAAGGAACCTGAAGAAGAATGGCGTTTCGTTCTACAAGGGTACCTTTGTATTTTCAACACCGTTGCTGGAGCGTTCTGCATTCTCGTTTATAATTATCGGTATGGGCGATTATTTGGAATCAAAAAACTTTAATGATACATTAAATCATGAATATGGACATACGAAGCATATGCGGCAAACAGGCATAACTGCATACTTACCACTGCCATTCCATCCCTAATATCTGCAGGCGTGGCAGATTCTCAGGCAACCGGCTTTAGGAAATGGGTTTCTGACAATTACTATAGTCTTCCTTGGGAATGGATAGCTGATTGGTTAGGCGGCGTGGATCGAGATTCGCATTCTCCTATTAGCAATCTTCTTTCTCCATTTTATTGGTTATATACAATACAATTTTGACTGAAGGGGTGTGATAATTGGTGAAAAGATTCGGTAAAGCAGGTATTGTGGTCCCTGTTATATTTCTGATTGCGGCTTGTTGCGGCTGTAAGCGGCTTGCGGCATATTCTTATGAATTTCGTTATGCGGAGGAAGAAATCGCAACAGTGCAGATATGCGCATTGGACTCGAAGGAAACCACTTCTCTGGAAACATTCATTCCATTGTACACCTTGTCCAAAGAAGATGCGCACCAGTTATTGGTAGATGTAGCGGCCTTGGAGTGCAGGCAATGGGCCTATCCGCCTGTAGACCAATTCTATGGCGGCGTGGTGATTTGCGTTACCTATGCCAACGGTGAAGGCGAGATTATCGGAATTGAAAATTGCGCCTATTTTTCTGAAGATAAGACATTGTCCATACGGGGGGATTATTTCGATATTTCCGATATTGTAGGCGTCATTGCAAAATATGGAGATTCTAATGTCCTTGCAAAGTATACGCCATACTTTGAAGACGGTTATTTTGATTAGTTCATGAAGATGGCAGGGGCGATGAATTGCTAAGTAAAGGAATACGGATGTGTTTTGGAGGATATTATGCAAAAGATGAAGATATTATCGGAGGCAAAATTTTTGTTTATTCCGGGTATGTGCCTGTGTTATGAAGTGGCAGGTATCTTGTTGTGCTGTTATGCGGATGTGGAAAAGATGCTTGCGCACACACTGATGACGATTCTCAGCGTGATGCTTTGCGCCGCATTCCTGCTGGCAAATCGACGTGTCACAGTTGTTGTTTTCAACCCGGAAAAGGAAATTGTAACCAGAAGAGGCCTGTTTGTGGGTTTTTATCGAGAAATCAGAATTGCGGATATTAATAGGTCAATCTCATATATCCGTATGCCGGAGGGGACACAATGCCAAGATTTAACAAAGGCAGCATCCAGGAATTTAAAGATTTTTTATACAACAGCTGCGTCCATGATGCAAAACTGAAACATATCCAATATGACTTTGGCGAAGATAGCTTGAAAATGGAGTTATTTCATCCAGATTTTGAGATGAAAATGGAATTGACCTTCTATAACATCGAAACAGTATGGACAGTCAAAGGGGAATGGCCCGGAAATCGGGAAACAATCCTTTCACTCACTGTTGAGGAAGATGTTTCACACTTGCAGAATTATCTCTTACAGTTCAGCGAAGATACGGAAGATTCTCTTTACCTATTGTTTCAAATGTTTTCCGGGGACGAATTGCATGTTGTGTCAAAAGAAGTAGCGGTTGAGATGATTGGGTGATGTTGCGCTATTTTTCAGCGGAGAGAGCATGGATGTCATCTATGACCGGGGGACATTTTTGGGGTACTGGTTCTTTGGCTTCCAACGCTATCTGTCGATTGTTCCGCATAACGGAGAGGAAACGATTGTATGGACAGCCTCTGCAAAAAATGGCGTAGCTGAGAAATAGATTGCGGGATTCTTTTTAAGCCGCTATGGTGAGTGTTTCACCATAGCGGCTTTCTGCTGTGCTGCTGCAAAAAACGGAGGAAAAATCGGCTTCATCAGTCAAGGAAGCGCAATTTCCAGTGAAAAAAAGCTATTGCGGTTTGAAGCCGGGGCGTTTATACTATTTACAAAGGTTCGCCCGTGAATCGAAAAGCCTGAGAGGAGAATGCAGGGTGAAATTTCAAAACAACCATTCCCGCGGATGCAGGGACGGCAGACGGCCCACCAGCCGAAAAGGGATTTTCTGGGATGTGACCGCCCAGCATTGGGGAAAACTGCTGGCTCTGGGCGGCGTGCTGCTGGTGTGCGCCCTGCCGCTGCTGGGGCTGCGGATTTATGAGGATATCTGCATCCTCACATTGCAGCAGGAGCTGAGTGGGGAAGAGCTGCTGGCGCAGATGATCTCCCTGCGCAATACTAACGCCATTTTGGAAATCCCTGCCATGGTGCTGCTTTTTGTGGCGGTGGCGGCGGTTCTGCGCCCCCTGCGGCAGTTTGCCTGGGGCGAAATCGTTTCCGTGGGCGAGGAACTGCTGGTGGGACTGAAGCAGAACGCCGGGCATGGTGCCCTCTGCGGGGTGCTGACGGCGCTTGGCTGCGCCTCTGCCAAAATCGGAATGAATATGGCTGCCGTGACCCAGGATGCAACTTCGCTGCTGTTTTCGCTTCCTATGTGGCTGATGGTTTTGCTTGTCCCGTTGATGGGCTATACGCTGGTGTGCATCTGCATCTACAACAACCGTTTTTTTGTGAATTTGAAAATCGCAGCGGCGCTGCTGGGCAAGCACCCCTTCCGGACACTGCTGGCGGCAGCGCTGTCCACCATGCCTGCGTGGCTGGCATGGCTTTTTCCCCAGTTCTATGTCCGAATGTTTGGCGGCGCGGTGGGAATGGTTCTGCTGGTCTGGGGACTGCTGGGATGGCTGCTGTTTGTCTGCGGGAAGCTGGACGAGGATGTGAATCCCACTTATTTCCCGGAACTGGTGGGGAAGGGAATTGGAGGATGACAGCGCACGGCGCTGCTTTTATGGACGAAAGGAAGAGATGATACCATGAATTTAATTGGCATTGATATTGGCGGCACCAAATGCGCCGTGTGCCTGGGCACATCCGACGGGCAGGGAACTGTCCGGGTGCTGCACAAGTGTGAAAAACGGCTGACGCAGAAGCGCCCCCCGGAGCAGGTGCTGCCGGAGCTGCTGGAAGATGTAAAAGCCTGCGTGGAGAAAAGCGAAACACCGCCTGCGGCCATCGGAATCAGCTGCGGCGGGCCGCTGAATTCTACCCTGGGGCTGATTCAGTCACCGCCGAATCTGCTGGGCTGGGACGATGTGCCTGTGACCGAATACTTCCAAAAGGCCACCGGCATCCCCACCTATCTGTGCAACGATGCCAACGCAGGCGCGCTGGCGGAGTGGCGCATGGGCGCGGGCAAGGGCACCCGGAATATGGTATTTATGACATTTGGCACCGGACTGGGCGCGGGCCTGATTTTGAACGGCCAGCTCTACGAGGGCACCAGCGACTGCGCTGGTGAACTGGGCCACATCCGTCTGGCGCCCTTCGGCCCGGTTGGCTATGGAAAAGCCGGTTCTTTCGAGGGCTTTTGCAGCGGCGGCGGCATCGCCAAGCTGGCGGAGAGCTATGTGCTGGAGCAGCTTCAGATGGGCAAGAGCCCGGCCATCTGCCCCACCGCAGCGGATATTCCCGCTTTGACGGCGGAAAAGGTGTGCAACGCCGCCCGGGAGGGGGACGAACTGGCCGGACGCATCATCGAAAAATGCGGAGAGATGCTGGGTGTCGGCCTTTCTCTGGTGATGGACTTGCTGAACCCGGAGTGCGTGGTCATCGGCAGCGTGTTCACCCGTGCCAGAGATTTGCTGTGGCCCCCGGCTTCCCGGGTGATTGCCCGGGAAGCATTGGAGCAGACCCGGGGTGTATGCCGGGTGGTGCCCTGTGGGCTGACAGAGTCTGTGGGTGACATTGCCGCCCTGACGGTGGCGGATTATTATTACGAAAGAGCCATGGAGGGATAATATGAAAGAGAAAACAATGCAGCTGTTTCAGGATTTCTTTGCGCGCATCCCGGAATTGAAGCCTTTGCGGGAGAAAATCGAAAAGACGGCCGAAATGATCACCGAGGCCTATCGTGGCGGGCATAAGCTGCTGCTGTGCGGCAACGGCGGAAGCTGCGCCGACTGTGACCATATTGCAGGGGAGCTGCTGAAGGGCTTCCTGTACCGCCGCCCCCTGACCGGGGCGCAGAAACAGGCATTTACGGACAAATACGGCACAGCCGGCGCGGAAATTGCCGAAAAGCTGCAAAGAGGCCTGCCCGCCATCTCCTTGTGCACCCATTCGGCGGCAATTTCTGCCTTTGCCAACGATGTGGACCCCCAGCTTTGCTACGCCCAGCAGGTTCTGGCCTACGGCAAAGAGGGGGATGTGCTGATTGGCATCAGTACCTCAGGCAATGCGGAAAATGTGGCTGCCGCCGTGATGACGGCAAACACCATGGGCGTTCACACCGTGGGCCTTACCGGAAAGAGCGGCGGAAAGCTGCTGGAAATGTGCGACCTGGCGTTGGTGATGCCCCACAAGGATACTTACCGCATTCAGGAATACCATCTGGCGGTTTACCATCTGCTGTGCGCCGCGGTGGAATACGAGCTGTTTGACTGCTGAAAATCATATTAACAGGGCACCTGCAAAGAACGCAGGTGCCCTGTTTTCGTGTCTTATTCCTCAATGATAAGGTCGGGATTTTCGCTGAAATGCTTCAGCATGACGATGGGGTCACAGGCGGAAGGATTGTGGATGACAACGCCCTTTTTGGCAGCCTCCTCGGTGACGAAATATTCATCATTGGTCAGCTGGCCGAAGCGGATTTGGGTGGGGGTTTCCAAAGCCCACTGGTTGAGGGTGCCGTGGCCCTGAAGCATGATAAGACCGTAGGCGGCACTGTCACGAATGGTGACGGTCTGTCCGGGCAGAACGGTCAGCCGCTTGGCGCTGGCCAGGGGACACTTGTAGCAAATCCACTCCTCTACATAGCCTTCCTTTTCCATCTCCTCCACAGGCCGGACGGGCTTGGGGGTCATGAAATAGTGCTTGTGGAACTCCGGGTCTACATTCTTTTCCCAGTCCAGTACCTCTACCAGATGGTCGTAGTCACCCAGCTTGTCCTGGGGGGTGTCCTTCCACAGAAGGCTTTCGGATACCGCATGGTCGCCCCAAAGGACGGACTGGTACATGGCAAATACATCCGAGGCAAACTGAGGCTCATAAGTACACAGAGTTCCCGGCGCATGGAGCACGCCTGCGGGCACATCATAGCCGGTGTCCACCTCCTGCTTGTAGGCTCTGGACAGTTCCAGAATCTTGTTGTCGCCCTTGCTGAAATTCATCAGGGCTTTCTTCAAATCCTCTTTGGTAGTGCCGGGATTCAGGCCAAAATAGGTTTCTGCCCGCTCGGCGCGGTAATTGTTCATCTGGGCGGGGAAGAAGTACATTTCCGGCTTGCCCAGCTGCCCGGTGAGGGCTGCATGCTGGTTGCGGTGGTGGACATGGTGAGGAAGAGGCCCCTGATTGTCGAAGAATTTGGAGTAGGCAGGCCATCTGCCGTATTTCTCCCAAAGGGCAGCGCCGATGATTTTGCCTTGCAGCAGCTCCACCATATCCTTCAGCAGAATTTTTTCCGTGCCGTCCCTGCTGACAACATAGGAAAGACCTTCGTCTACCGGTGTATCCGGGCCGTTTTCTGCGTGGGTTGTGGAGGCAAACCAGCGCTCATCAATGCCGCCCCGCTGCAAACCCAGCGCGTAATAATCATCGGGGTGCAGTTTGAGTCTTCTGCCGGGGCGGCAGAAGGAGCGGGGAACCCAGGTGGGGGCCAGACGCAGGACGCCTTGGCCTTCTGTCAGTAGTTTTTGGGCAAGCTGCTTCTTTTCCATGAAAAATCCTCCTGTTATGTGATATTATAATTCCAGTAAGTACAGGTCGTAGATGTGCAGGGGTCTTGCGTTGAAGGTGGTAACGCCATCCTGATAAGTAAAGGGTACGGCTGTGCCTTCCGGGGCCAGAAGCACCTGATTGGGGGCTTTCTCCGTGCGGACGGAAACGGTAAAGGAAGGCGTTTCGGTGACGGATTCTTCCTCCGTCATGTGTACCGCGTGGAGGAGCATCCGATTTTCCTGCCGGAACAGGGTCAGCTCCACATCCTTTGCTGCCGTGGTGGAGAAATTGTAGCGGGGGGAGAAGAGGTTCATGAGATTGGTGAAAATCTTTCCGTATTCCCCAAGCTCCACCGCCTCCAGATTGACGGCCGACCAAATCACGGTGCCTTTGCCCACCTGCTGGCGAATCACCATGGGATGTTCGGTGGCAATGCCGGGGGGATTGGAATGGATGGAGGCAAATTGGATGTCCTTGGAATAGGTGTAGGGCAGGGTCAGGGTCGCCAGTACCTCAGAGCCTGCGGCGGGTTCAATCAGCGGCGCCGTGCCGTTAAAGGGCAGGGGATACTTGC
>JBGVGH010000129.1:0-34124 GCA_045121575.1 Faecousia sp. | reverse complement strand
CTGCTTGGCAATGTAGCTTTCCACTTTTTCCATATCCAGTCTGCCCAGCGCCGTCATCATAATCTCTTCTTCCGGGACTTCTACGGTTGCCAGATAACCGTCGCCGAGAGCTGCAGCAATGGCCGCTTCGATTTCGGCGGGGGTGGCTTCCTCGGCAGCAGGTTTCGTAGGGGCGGGTTCGGCAGGTTTGCTGGGGTCTGTGGTGCTGTTTGTTTGGCTCGGCTTGGGGCTGGGCTTGTTTTCCTGCGGCTTGGCGTTGCAGGCGGCGAGACTTGCAACCATCATCAGGGCAAGCATCAGGGTAATTACTTTTTTCATTTTTCAAATACTCCTTTGAAATTCATTTTTTGTGGGAAGTGGGGTTGACCGCTCTGCAGCTGCGGTTTTTGCGCTTCCATCCATATAACGATTGAGAAAAAGAAAATGTCGGGAACTTTGTAAAAAGTTTCCGACATTTTTGGAAATGATATTTACTTCATAAGCCGGTAAACATCCTTGATTTCTTCCGGCTTTTCCCCGCTGCCGGTCAGGTAAAACTGAATCTTGCCGTCTGTCCAGGAGATTTTGCCGTAGGAAAATCCTTTGCCCGGAATGACGATGTATTGCGCATTTGTTTCTGCGTCCAGCAATTCCGGGGCACTTTCCTCTCCGTACACGCCGGAAAAATCTCCGTCCTGTGCCGATGCCCGAAGGGTATATTCCTGCCCATGCCACCAGAAGTCAATCTGGGCAATTTTTCCGTCAAAAATGCTGCATTTCACATCTTCCGCATCGGCAGGCACGCGAATTTCAATCCCCAGCCAATCGGCAATCTCCTGCGGGGAGTCCAATGTGGCAAAAGGCGGCAATGCCTGAACATCGGAAGGGCCGGAAATGGGCGGCATATCCTGCAGTAAGAAACTGCCGGCAATCAGCAGCACAAAGCAGGCCGCCACCGGCAGGGCCCATTTTGCGATACGCTGAAAGGAAATGATTTTGGGGTTCTTTTTCGGTTGCGCAGGCTGCGCCGCCTCCTGCTGCGCGGCGGCTTTTTGACGGATGTTTTTCAGCATCCGTTCTTTTGCACCGTCGGCAGGTTCAATCTGGTCAATGGAAGAGCGAATGCTGTTTTCTGCCGGATTGCTCATAATCCGTCACCTCCTAAAATGTTTTTGAGTCGTTTTCGTGCATCCCGCAGCTGATTGCGGATGGTGGACGGCGGCCGTTTCAGCGCCGAAGCGATTTCGTCTGTGGAATAGCCCTCATAATAATAGAGCCATATCACATCCTTGTACTTGAGCGGCAGGCTTCTTACGGCTTCCAGAACCTCACTGTGATTGTCCGGTTCCTCTGTTGCAATCTCCGGAATTTCGTCGATGGAGGAAACTTCCCGATGCTTCCAGCTTTTCAGTTTGTCCTTGCAATGGTTGATGGCTGTTACTGTCAGCCACTTGCGCTCGTGGGTTTCATCCTCAAAGGCGTAGTTTCCGGTCAATACCTTTACGAAAACATCCTCGGTGCAGTCCTCTGCTTCGGCGGCGGATTTCATGTAGGTAAAGCACAGACGATAGATGTATTTCCAATGCCGTTCGTAAAACGCCTCAAAATCCGCATCCGCGGGGAATGTAGATTCTGACATAGTTTCTCTCCTTCTATATGGATAACGATTCAAATGTCAAAAATGTCGGCAAATATATTTCCATGGTAGCATAAATGTGTATTTCTTTCAAGCGGGGGAGGCTGGTTTTGTAGAAATCCAATTTCGGGGGATGCGGTGGAAAATGAATTGCCCGGCTGTACCAGAAAAGCACCCAAAATCATTAGATTCTGGGTGCTTCAGTCTGCTCTTTATAAAAGGTTATTTCTTTTCCGGGGCACGGTCGTCGCCGAAGAAGAATACGGCTACTGTGCCGGGGCCGCAGTGAGAGGCAATGATGGTGCCAATGTCGCAGATGCGGATATCGCCATAAATGTTGGGGAAATGGGCTTGCAGCTCCTGCTTTGTCTGCAGGGCGTCGGCCAGACAGTTGGAATGGCAAATCCAGCATTTTCCGGCATAGTCCCGTCCGCCAACGGCGTGGGCTTCCATGGTGGCAATGGTTCTGGCAATGGCGTTTTTCCTGCCGCGGACTTTGTCATAGGCAATGATGTGACCGCCGTCATCCAGACGCATGATGGGGCAGATATTCAGCACCGCCCCAAGCATCGCCGTGGGGCCGGACATCCGTCCGCTTCTGCGGTAGAATTTCAGGTCCGTGGAATAGAACTGGTGGTGCACTTTCTTCCGGTTTTCCAATACCCACTGGGCAATCTCCTCCATGGAGCAGCCCCGGTCACGCATATCTGCCGCTTCGTCTACCAAAAGGCCGTAGCCGGAGGAACTGCACAGAGAGTCCAGAACCACGATTTTCCTGTCCGGATATTTTTCCTGCAGACTTTCTGCGGCCAGCTTGGCGTTGCCCACAGAGCCGGTCATGCCGGAACCGAAGGCAATATGGAGCACATCTCCTCTTTGCAGCAGATTTTCAAAGAATTCCAGATACTGAAATTCATTCAGCTGGGAGGTGGTAGGCAGCTTGCCCGCTTCCAGGAACTGATAAAACCGGGGCAGTGCTTCCGGGTCGCGGCCCATATCGTCGGTGTACGATTGACCGTCTACGCAGTAGGAGTAGAACAGAACCGGAATATTTCTGCCGCTAACATAGCGGTAGGGCAAATCGACGGTGGACTCACAGGACAAGGTGAAGTTATTTTGCATGGTTGATATCTCCATTTCCGGCCGGAAGGGAATGTTCCGGCATGATTTTGCAGGGGGATCATGATGAGAGCGGAAAAATAGTCTGGGAGACTTGAAAAAAGGGCGTAATTCTGCTAATATGGATTTCAGAAAGTAAGGCAGTCGCCGGCACGAAAGCGGGGGATAGCAGCATCTGGATTTGGTTCTGGTATTATCTGAAATGGCGAGACTTATCTGATGGCGGATAAGCCCCGCCTTTTTGCATACAGGAAAGGAATGTGATTATGGCAGATTCAACCATCACAAAACAGGCACTGGCTTCATCGCTGAAGAATCTGATGAGGGAACTTCCTTTTGAAAAAATCAGCGTCTGCCAAATCTGTGAGGGCTGCGGCATGAACCGCAAAAGCTTTTATTACCATTTCAGCGATAAGTATGATTTGGTTAACTGGATTTTCAATACAGAATTCCTGGAAGCAGTAAAGGGCGATATTGATCTGAACAATTATGACGACCGCTGGCGGCTGGTTGAAGATTCCTGTTACTTTTTCTACGAAAACAGGGATTTTTATCGCCTGGCCCTCCAAATTAAGGGGCAAAATTCCTTTCCCGACCATTTCCGGAAATTTGTTCAGCCGGTTGTGAGAAACAGGCTCGCTTTGATTATCGAAGGGAAAGACCCGGATGCGTTTTTCCTGGACTTTTTTACGGATGCAGTGGTCGATGCCGTGATTCACTGGATTGGCACGAAGGACTGTATCCCGCCGGACCAGTTCGTGGGAAAAATCAAATTTCTGGAAAAGTGCATTGCCATGTCGTTCCTGCAGGATACGGCGAATAATGGAGTGTGTTCGCCGGAAAATCCGGAGACCGTCCACCTAAAGTAACAGAATAAAATGGCAGGTGTTCTACCTGTCATTTTCTTTCCTTCCGAAGCTACATTCCGGTATATTATAGCTTTTTTCCGTTGAACAGAAAATGGACACATTTGTTTATTTGTCCCAAAATGTAACAAAAAGTCCATAGTGTCTGAAAAGAGGACAGCCCAGTCCACTTGTCCAATGACTTTGGGAGAGAACTATGCTATCATGTATTCTGGAGATGTTTTAAAAAGCGAGGGGAGGAAGAACATGAATGTATTTCGGGTATTCCGGCGGATATTGGCGCTGTTTCTGATATTCGTTCTGGTATGCGCGATTTTTCCACCGCTTTTTCGCAAAACGCTGGTTTCAAACAGTGCGCAGGAAAGCGTAAAAAATGGCAGCCCGGAGCGGGTGCGGGTGATTGAGGATAATGAGGATGCACTGCTGTGGCGGCTGCGGCTGATTGAAAATGCCCAGGAGCGAATCATCCTGTCCACCTTTGAATTTTGGGATGACCAGAGCGGAACCGATGTGATGGCAGCACTTGCGGCTGCGGCTGACCGGGGCATACAGGTCAGCATTTTGCTGGACGGGCTTGGTTGCGCCATGCACCTGGGGGCCAGTGGGCACTTTCGGGAGCTGGCAGACAATCCCAATGTGACCGTCAAACTATATAACCCGCTGAATCTGCTGAAGCCCTGGAAAGTCAATTACCGGCTCCATGACAAATATCTGATTGCGGATGATTTTGCCTATATCCTGGGCGGACGGAATACCGGCGACCTGTTTCTCGGCAGTTATGCAGAATCCCATAAAGAGGACCGGGATATTCTGGTCTACGAACCGGAGCCGGGCGCAGGAACCTCTTATGTGCAGCTGCTGGATTATTTCGAGCGAATTTGGGCGCTGCCTTGCTGCAAGGAATTCCGCGGATACGGGAAAGCCGATGACGCATTAAAACCCCGTTACCAGCAGCTTGTGCAACAGTATCCGCAGGCTTTTCAGCCGGTGAACTGGGAGAGGGAAACAATTTTGGCAGAAGGCGTGACACTGCTGCACGGCGACCCGGAGCCCCACAACAAGGAGCCTGTCATCTGGGATAAAATGGTGGAGTACATGAAAGAAGGGCAGGATGTGGTGATTTCCACGCCCTACATCATCTGCGACAAGGCCATGTATCAGAGCCTGCGCAGCGTAACCCGGCAGGGGACAAGTGTCCGGATGTTTGTCAACGCGGTGGAGAGCGGTGCAAATCCCTTTGGTTGTACGGATTATTTGAATCAAAAGAGCAGAATCCTTGGCTGTGGTGTGGATATTTTCGAGTATTGGGGCGAACAGTCCCTGCACACCAAGACGGTTCTGGTGGATGATCATATCAGCATCGTTGCTCCTGCAATGCAGACATCCGCAGCGTCTATTTGGATACGGAACTGATGCTGGTAATTGAGAGCCAGGAAGTAAACAGCCAGCTCCGGCAGTACGCCGGAGAAATGGAGCAGCGGAGCATCCTCTGCCGCCCGGATGGAACGGAAATAACCGGCGAAAACTATCCGGAGGGGGCATTGCCGTTCTGGAAAAATATGCTTTTCACCTTCCTGCGGGTTTTGATTATTCCTCTGCGCCATTTGTTATAATCGGCACAGCAGGACAAAAGTACCGGGCAAGGAATTCCTTGCCCGGTACTTTTGTTCCATGGGGTTATAGTTTGATAATCACCTTGTCACCTTCAGCACTGTGGACTTCCACCAGCACCCATTTGGGGTGATGCCTGCGGTAGCGGTTCAACTCCTTGATAAAGTGCCTTGCCTGCTCCTTCGTGATGGTAATGCCCTGGTCTTTCAGGTATTTCGGCGCAAGCCCGGCAGCAAACCGATTCAGCACCATACCGGAGGGGAAGAGAAGCCGGATGTTTGGCCCCTCGGTGCTTTTCACCACAATTTTCATCGCTCACTCCACGAAAATGCGGACGGTATCTCCGTCAGCGGATTCCACTTCCACCAGATTGCCCATGGCGCCGTGGCGAACCAGCTCCATAATCTGCATCCAGTCGATGTTTTTCAGCGCGGCATTGCCGGAAATCTGGGGCATTTCCATGCCCATCTCCATCGCCACCTGCACCAGCGCCATGGGGAGATTCACCCGCACCTTGTCGCCGTTTTTGGAATCCACCATGATGCGCAGCATCATATCCTTGATGTCCTTGCGCTGCTCCTCGGGAACCAGCGTCACCGCAGGCTGCATTTCCTGCTTGCCGGAAAGCAGCTCGTCCACGCTGACCCCCAGAATCTGGGCCAGCTTGGGAAGCAGTGCAATGTCCGGGCAGGTCTGGTCATTTTCCCATTTGCTCACGGCCTGGGGGCTGACCTCCAGCATCTGTGCCAAATCATCCTGCTTCAGCCCCTTTTCCCGGCGCAGGGCCGCAATGCGTTTGCCAATTGTCATTTCCATAAAAATGTTCCTCCTTGTTTTTGATGGCTTCATTATAACAGGGGAGGAGCGCCTTGTGAATGGCTCAAAGGTTGATTTGCACGAAATTTACGCAACCGGAAGGGGATTTTTCACTCAACCAAAGGTTGATTGAGCGAAAACGGGGCTGATTTAAAGAGTTGACCACAGAAAGAGGTTCTCCATGTCCCACGGCGGCGTACCTCCCTGAAGCCGTATTGCCAGCTGGGGCACCACCGCCTGAACATACTGCCTGGCACCCTCGTCCTTCAGATTTAGCCACTGGCTCAGCCGGTCTGCGGCGGCGCGCAGGGTGCTTTCCGTGGCGTGCAGCAGCGCGGCAAGGAGGGGGGCACAATCTTCCGGCGCAAGCAGCAGGGAGTCAAGCCCTGCATCCAGAAGCATTTTTCCGATGCCGTTGATGAGAAGCGGCTCACAGGGATTGAGGGTTTCGGCGGGCAGACGGCTGCAAAACTGCTCCAGCGCTTCTTCTGAAACGCCTGCCATAATTTGATTTTCAATCCACAGGATGTTCAGATAGAAAAGGCAGGTGTCAATTCCCTGTATGCCGTCGGGCGTTGCAAGGAGGATGGGATAGAAAAGCTCGTCTGGGCCTTTGTGGGCAAGATGGCGGTAATCATAGCTGTCCAGATAGCGGCGCAGACACCCGACGGCCTCCCAGCGGCATTCCGTTTGCCAGGAGGGAGCGGTAGCCATCACCAGTTCCAGCTGGCCGATGGCCTTTTTGTGCTTGTTTTCCAGCACCGCCTGCCCCAGGCGGAGTGCCTTTTCCCAATCGCCGTGGGCATAGATGCCGCCCACCTGATTGACGGTATATTCGATGGATTCCAGCAGTTCCTGCGCCAGTTCCGCCGGCACGGAGGAATTGGCACCCATATGGCGCTGCTTGTGATAGCTTTGCACCTGCTTTCCGCAAAGCAGATACAGCTGTGACAGAAGTTTCTGCTGTTCTTCCGGGGAAAGGGGCTGAATGGGAAGCTGGCTCACCAAAATCCCTCCTCATCTGCATAGCGGGCATCAAAATCATGGCGGGCCCAGCGGCAAAGTTCTTCCAGAGAGATGGTGGTCAGCACTTCGGTGGAGCCATGGGCCTGTCCGTTGAACACCGTTTCCATAAATTCAATCAGCTCATCGTCAGAAAAGCGGTCCTCCGACTCATTTTTGAAGTAATAGAAGGCATCCTGCAAGTCGCCCAGAGTGGCGGCATAAGTACTGGGATCCACATAAGGCGATTTGCAAAACGCCCGAATCAGCTTCGGCATGATTCCACCCCCAAACTCCACCCGGCCGGTGCTGCGAAGGGATTCTGCGCGCAGTTCCACCAGTTCGGTGATGTCATTTTCCGTCAGCGTCAGGCCGTAGAGCTGATTCAGGTCGTTGCAGCAGCGAATCTCGTCCTTGGCCCGGGCAATTTGCATCTGGCGAATGGATAGTTCATTCATAAAATACTCCCCCTTTTGCCCTTTATTGTACCGTAAAGAAAGAGAACTACAAGTCTTGAAAAATGCCCACTTTTCTGCTATAATAGAAGCACAGCAAACAAAAGCGCTCCCCACACCGTCATCGGTGCGGGGAGCGCTTCTTTCAGTTCAAAGCAGAGGGGGAAGTGGTGCCGTTTAGATAGCACATGGCATTGTCCAGCGTGGTGTGGGCAATGGCCTCCAGCGCTTCGTTGGTGAAGAAGCCCTGGTGCGAGGTGACAATCACATTGGGGAACGACAGCAGCCGCGCTGTGGTGGAGTGCATCAGAATGTCGTCCTCCCGGTTTTCAAACACATTTCCGGCCTCTTCCTCATACACATCCAGGCCCACGCCGAAGAACTTCCGCTCCCGGATGCCGGCAATCAAATCGTCGGTGCTGACCAGACCGCCCCGGGAGGTGTTCACCAGAATCACGCCGTCTTTCATCTTCTCGATGGTTTCCAGATTGATCAGGTGGTGGGTGCTCTCCGTCAGGGGGCAGTGGAGGGAAATCAGGTCGCTTTCATGCAGCAGGGTGTCCATATCCACATATTCCACGAAGGAAAGGTCTTTGTTGGGATACATATCATAGGCAATGACCCGCATACCGAAGCCATAGCAAATCCGGGCCATGGCGGCGCCGATTTTTCCGGTGCCCACAATGCCGGCAGTCTTGCCGTGGAAATTCATGCCGTTGAGCCCCTGCAGGCTGTAATTGTTTTCCCGGACGCGAATATAGGCCTTGTTCAGGTGGCGGTTGACCGCCATGGCCAGCGCCATGGCGTGCTCTGCCACGGCTTCCGGGGAGTAGGCGGGGACACGCATCACCTTGATGCCCAGCCTACTAGCTGCCTCCAAATCCACATTGTTAAAACCGGCGCAGCGCATCAGCACCAGCCGAACGCCCCGGTCGTGCAGTACCTGAAGCACTTCGGCACCCACATTGGAACTGACAAAGGCGCAGATGGCCTCCGAATCGGTGACATAGGAAGCGGTCTTGGGGGAGAGTTCCGTCTCCCAGTATTCCAGTTCCAGGTCGGGATAATTATGGGCAATGGCGTTGAAGCTGGCCCGGTCATAGCTTTTCGCAGCAAAAAAAGTAATTTTCATCATGGTACCTCCCAGGTAATCTGAATTCTGCTTGCATTATAGCACCGTTGCATGGAAAAGTCAATGCAATTTTATCGATATATTTTTATCTAATTATCCCGCCCGGCTTGACAGGGCAGGGGGAATTTCGTATAATGAAACCATCCTGAGAGGTGTGCGTATGAATGAAATTCTGAAGCGGCTGCCGGATGCGCTGCTGCCCTGGTTTGACCAAAACAAGCGGGATTTGCCCTGGCGAAAAGACAGGGAGCCTTATCATATCTGGCTGTCGGAAATCATGCTGCAGCAGACCCGGGTGGAGGCGGTGCGGGGCTATTACAGCCGCTTTCTGGATAGGCTGCCCACGGTGCAGGCGCTGGCAGAATGCGATGACGAGCTGCTGCACAAGCTGTGGGAGGGCCTGGGCTATTACAGCCGGGTGCGAAATCTGAAAAAAGCGGCCGGGGTGATTGTGGATACTTACGGCGGCGTGTTTCCCACATCCTATGATGATATTCTGGCTCTGCCGGGAATCGGCGCATACACGGCGGGGGCCATTTGCTCCATCGCCTTTGACGCGCCAACACCGGCGGTGGATGGCAATGTGCTGCGGGTATACGCCCGGCTCATGAACGATGACAACCCGGTGGATACGCCCGCTTTTAAGGCGCAGGTGCAGCGGGAGCTGGCGGAAATTTATCCCCGGCGGGCGGGGGACTTTACCCAGGCGCTGATGGAGCTGGGTGCCACTCTTTGCGGCCCCAACTGGGAGCCGCAGTGCGGCACTTGCCCCTGCAAAGAATTTTGCCGGGCCTGCCATGCCGGGACGGCCCGGAATCTGCCGGTCAAGCTGCCCAAAAGGCAGAAGCGGCAGGAAGACCGCACGGTTTTTATTCTGGAATATGACGGCTGCTTCGCTCTGCAAAAACGGCCGGAGGCCGGCCTTCTGGCAGGCTTGTGGCAGTTTCCGGATACGGAGGGGCAACTGGAGGTTGCGCAGGCGGTTGCTATGGTGCAGTCCTGGGGGCTTCCGGTGCGCCAGGTGCGGCGGCAACTGGAAAAGAAGCATATTTTTACCCATATTCAGTGGAATATGCGGGGCTTTTATCTGGAAGTGGGGGAGAAAAATTCTGCCTTTACCTGGATGACGGCGGCCCAAATTCGGGAAAACGCCGCCCTGCCCACGGCATACCGCCAGTTTTGGGAGGCGTTGGAATGATGGAAATTGTCTATGCGGACGCAGATATCGTGGTGTGTGTCAAACCGCCCCGGGTGCTTTCCACCGATGAGCCGGGTGGATTGCCGGACCTGCTGAGGGAGGCTCTGGGCACAAGGGATTTTCGCACGGTGCACCGGCTGGACCGGGTGGTCAGCGGTCTGATGGTGGTGGCCCGGTCCGCCCAGGCGGCGTCGGCGCTGTCCCGCCAAATTCGGGAGGACGACTTCGGCAAAGAGTATCTGGCGGTTGTTCACGGCTGCCCCACAGAAGAGAGCGGCAGGCTCACAGACCTGCTGTGGCGGGATAAGGCCAGAAAAATGACCATGGTGGTGCCGGAAACCGGAAAGGATGTGCTGCCCGCCGCCCTGCGCTATCAAGTGGAGGGGGGCAACCGTCAGTTGACACGGGTGCATATCTGGCTGGAAACAGGCAGAACCCACCAGATTCGGGTGCAGTTTGCCAGCCGGGGGATGCCGCTGGTGGGGGAGCGGAAGTACGCGGAGCTTGAGGATGAATGCGAGATTGCCCTCTGGTCTTACCGCCTGGCCTTTGCCCATCCCACCACCGGGCAGGCAATGGAGTTTGTGAAAGAGCCGCCTGCGGTTTACCCCTGGACGGCGGTTTGAAGGAGGAACTATGGCAAATTACGACTTTTTCCAGCACCGGCAGTGTGAATTTTTCCCCTGCCATAAATGCGCTGACCCGGAAAGCTTCAGCTGCCTGTTTTGCTATTGCCCCCTGTATGCCCTGGGGGAGAACTGCGGCGGGAATTTCACCTATACCCCTGACGGCATCAAGGACTGCTCCAATTGCCTGAAGCCCCACCGCCGGGGGAATTACAGCCTTATCTGCCAGCAGATGGGGCAGGTGCTGGAGCTGGCCCGGAAAAAACCGGAAGATAAGCCTTGATTTTTGCCCCCGGTGCTGTTATAATACCGTGGCATGGAGATGTACCCAAGTGGCTGAAGGGTGCGGATTCGAAATCCGCTAGGCGCCGCAAGGCGTGCGGGGGTTCAAATCCCTCCATCTCCGCCAAAAAAATCGGCATCACCCGTTGGGTGGTGCCGATTTTTTTGATGGAAAATGGGATTTGAAAGGCCGGCCCGACCGCAGGTCGGGTAAACAAGTATCCGGGGGATACTTGTTTAGGCCGTGGGAAAATCCATGCGCATTTGGACGCATCCCGGCGGGATGTGGACAGATGCACATCACAAGGTATGGCAGATGCAGATAGCATCTAAAGTGTCTAACAAACACATCAAAACCGCCACCCCGACAGGGGTGGCGGTTTTGATATTGGGAGGGATTTGAACAGATAAAATGCAGCAGTCCGGTGGACTGCTGCTCCCGAGGGCTAGACCGAGGGGAAAAGGACTGCTTTGTGGGTATTATTTAAAACAAAAGCACCGCAAAAGCGGTGCTTTTTTACAGCTTTTTCAGTTCTATGGTGGAAAGCAGGGAAAGGCCGAACTGCTGGGCCAGTTCCTCTGCGGCGGCCTCGGAAATGGGGTCGACGGTATCCACCGGATCGTGGGCATCGCACCCCAGCACCGCGGTGCAGCCTTCCTCTCCGGCGATGCGCCAGAAGGTGGGGGAAGGGTAGTGGCGATGGGAACGGATGCCAAGAAGGTTGATTTCCAGGGGGATGCCGCACTGCCTGGCCACCCGGCAGACGGTGCGCATCTGTTCTTCGTACAGGGCTTCGCTTCCGGTGAAGCAAATCACATCCGGGTGGGCAAGGTAGGAAAACACGCCGGTTTCCAGCGCCTGGCAGACCTGGCGGCAATAGCCCCGCAGCCGGTCAGGGTCGTCCGACGGCCGCATATTCAGAAGATGGCCCACCTCATTGCCGTTCCAGTGCTGCCCCAGAATCATGTACTCCACCCCGTTGTCCCGCAGCATAGACAGGGTATCATTCCACAGGGCGGGGTAGTATTCCGCCTCCACACCCGGATGAATTTCAATTTGCCCGGCATAGGTCTGCCCCAGAGCGCGGATGGAATCCAGATATTCAGGCAGCTGACTGGGCAGCATCCGGGAGTGGCTGCAATAGCCATCCGGATAGAGGTAGGGGGTATGGTCGGAAAAACCGAGAATTTTCAGCCCGCCGTCAATGGCGGCGAGCACATATTCCTCATCCTGGCCCACGGCATGGTGGCACCGGCTGGTGTGGGTATGGTAATTGGCAATCATGGTTTTCCCTCCGAAAAAAATCCACAGGGAAGGACCTGTGGATGGGTATTTAGGGGTGCGACACGGGTCTGTAAGCCGGGTTCTGTTTTGACAGCCATCTATCTAGACCTGCAATTGCTCACAGGTTCCAGCCGCCTCCCCGGAGCGGTCGGGCAGACCATATGCTCCTCCACGGCGTTGCTTCGGGATAGAGTTTACATCGTAAAACCCATGTTACCATGGGCCGGGTGGGCTCTTACCCCACCTTTTCACCCTTACTGCGCAAAAGCGCAGCGGTATCTCTCTGTTGCACTTGTCCTGAGGTCACCCTCGGCGGGCGTTACCCGTTATCCTTTGCCCTATGAAGCCCGGACTTTCCTCACGCGGTGCCTTTCGGCACTCGCCCGCGGCTGTCCGACCCGGTCGCGGATTTCATTGTAACGCATTCCGGGAAAAAAGTCAAATGTCTTGCAAATTATTTCGGGACAGGATATACTAGTAATAATGAAAGCGAGCAGGAGGGAAACCATGAAAATTTCCTTTGAAGAATATTTTGAAAATCTCCGGGGCCGGGAAGTGGCGGTGCTGGGGCTGGGTGTCAGCAACCGCCCGTTGGTGCGGCTGTTGCTGGAATATGGCTGCCGGGTATCCGGCGGCGACAGAACGCCCCGGGAAAAGCTGGACGAGGAAGTGCTGGAACTGGAAAAGCTGGGCTGCCGTCTGCACCTGGGAGAGCGGTTCTATGAGGATATGACCGGCGAGGTGGCCTTCCGCACCCCCGGTATGCACCCGGACAGCCCGGCGGTGCGCCACTTTAAGCAGCAGGGGGCGGTGATTACCAGCGAAATGGCGGCCTTTTTTCAGGTCTGCCCCTGCCGGATGATTGCCGTCACCGGCTCCGACGGAAAAACCACCACCACCACCCTGATTTCCGAAATGCTGAAAGCCGCCGGGCGAACGGTCTGGCTGGGGGGTAACATCGGGCGGCCCCTGTTGCCTCTTGCCCGGCAGATGAAGCCGGAGGATGTGGCGGTGCTGGAGCTGAGCTCTTTTCAGCTCATGGACATGACCCAAAGTCCTGACCGGGCGGTGGTGACCAATCTGGCACCCAACCACCTGGATGTGCATAAGGATATGCAGGAATATGTGAAGGCGAAAAAGAACATTTTCCTCCATCAGAGCGCAGGGGATTTGCTGGTACTCAACGCCGACAATGAAATCACCGCCGGCTTCATGGGAAACGGTACCACCCGCTTTTTCTCCCGGCAGGGGAAGGATGCCCATGTGACATTGCGGGATGGCCTGATTTACCGGGGCGGCGTGCCGGTGCTGGACACCCGGGAGATTCTTCTGCCCGGGGCGCATAATGTGGAAAATTACATGGCGGCCATTGCCGCGGTGGAGGGGCTGGTTCCCGATGAGGCGGTGCGCACCGTTGCCCGCAATTTTGGCGGGGTGGAGCACCGCATTGAGCTGGTGCGGGTCAAAGACGGCGTGCGCTATTATAATGATTCCATCGCCAGCAGCCCCAGCCGCACCATTGCGGGGCTGCGCAGCTTTCCGGAGAAGGTGCTGCTGATTGCCGGCGGCTATGACAAGCACATTCCCTATGATGTGCTGGGGCCGGAAATCTGCAAGCATGTGAAGAAGCTGTACCTGTGCGGCGCAACCGCGAATCTTATTCGCCAGGCCACGGAGCAGGCGGAAAATTTTGCCCCCGGCGCCCCGGAAATCATCGATTGCGGGGATTTTGACGCGGCGGTGTTGACCTGCGCCCGGGCGGCGCAGCCGGGCGATGTGGTGCTGATGAGCCCGGCGTCTGCTTCCTTTGACTGCTTCAAAAATTTCATGGAGCGGGGCAACCGTTTCAAAAAACTGGTAAAGGAGCTGTAAACCATGGATGTGACCAAAGTGACAAAGCCAGCCCGGAAGGTGCTGCAAACCAAATACTGCGGCGCGGTGATTGTGGCTGCCGGAAACGCCAGCCGCATGGACGGAATCGACAAGGTGATGGCTCCGTTACAGGAGGACCCGGTGATTGTCCATACGGTGCGCGCCTTTGAGCAGTGTGATGCCATCCGGGAAATTGTGGTGGTGACCCGGCAGGATTTAATCGTGCCCATCAGCGACCTCTGCCACGGATTTTCCAAGCTCCGGGCGGTGGTGGTCGGCGGAAAGAGCCGGGAGGAATCGGTGCATCTGGGGCTCAATGCCCTGTCCAAGCAGGTGCGCCTGGCGGCGGTGCAGGACGGCGCCCGGCCGCTGGTAACATGGAAGCTCATCGACCGGGTGGTGCGGGCAGCCAGTGCCTTCGGGGCGGCGGTTCCGGCAGTGGCGGTGAAGGACACCATCAAGGTGGCCCAGGGCGGCTTTGTCAAGGCCACCCCCAACCGCAATGCCCTGCGGGCGGTGCAGACACCCCAGGTTTTTGATTTCGACCTGCTCCGGGGGGCGCTGAAGATGGCCCGGGAGCAGAAATGGGAAATCACCGATGACTGCTCTGCGGTGGAACGCATGGGCGTGGAGGTGCGGGTAGTGCCGGGGGATGAGCGGAATATCAAAATCACCACTCCCATGGATTTGAAAATCGCCCGGCTGCTTTTGGAGGAGGAAATATGAGAATTGGACACGGATATGATGTACACCGCTTCGCGGAAAAGCGGGCGCTGATTTTAGGCGGGGTGGAGATTCCTTACCCGCTGGGGCTGGAGGGACACTCCGACGCGGATGTGCTGCTGCACGCGGTGATGGATGCGCTCTTGGGCGCGGCGGCGCTGCGGGACATTGGTTATCACTTCCCAGACACGGATATGCGTTACAAGGGGGCAAACTCTCTGTCCCTTCTGGGCTGCGTGGAGGAGAAAATCCGGGCCAAGGGCTACCGCCTGGGCAACCTGGATGTGACTATGATTGCTCAGAAGCCAAAACTGAAGGACTATATCCCACAGATGGCGAAAAATATCGCCACGCAACTGCAGGTTGACATTGACCGCATCAACATCAAGGCCACCACCGAGGAAGGACTGGGCTTTACAGGCCGGCTGGAGGGCATGGCCTGCCACGCGGTGTGCCTGCTGGAGGAAATCTGACATGGCAGGCAACCGTAAGTTGCGGCTTTTCCGGGCGCTGTTCTGGCTTTACGGTGGAATCATGCTGCTGGTGTTGTTCGGGCTTCGGCTGGGGCAGCAGGCCCCCATGCGGTGGAACCTGTGCCCGTTTGACACGGTGCGGCGTTATCTCTGGGTGCTGTGCCACAGCGGGGATGCCAGGCAGAGGTTTTATGCCTGCGCCAATTTGGGCGGGAATGTGCTGCTATTTGTGCCGTTGGGGGTATTTCTGCCCCTGCTGGCGGCACCCCTGCGGGTTTGGTGGAAAGCGCTGCTTGCTGTTTTTGCCATTCTGGTGCTGGTGGAGCTTGCCCAGCTGGTGACCCGGCTGGGGAGCTGCGATGTGGATGATTTGCTGCTGAATTTTCTGGGCGCGGCGCTGGGCTGGCTGCTGTGGCGCTGGGGAAAAAACACCGTTTTTCGAGAATAAGGAACACATTCTGCCTCCCGGACATAGGTTAGTCCGGGAGGTTTTGTCGTATGAAAATGGATTATATCACATTTCGTTCCATTACCCCGGCGCAGCGGGGCCAGCGGATTTTGCAGCACGGGGGGATTGAAACCATGCTCATGCGGACGCCCCGCTGGATGGAGGAGCGGGGCTGCGGCTACTGCCTGCGGCTGAAGCCGGAAAACCGGGAGCAGGCGGTGCTTCTGCTGCAGCAGACGCAGATTCCCTACAGCAGGGTGTATCCTTACCCGGCAGAAGAGGAGGCGGCGCCGTGATTTATCTGGACAACGGCGCCACCTCCATGAACAAGCCGCCGGAGGTGGGCCGGGCCATGGGGCGGGCGCTGGCCTGCTGCGCCAATCCCGGCCGGGGTGGCTATCGGGCCTCCATGGAGGCGGCGGAAACGGTGTACCGCTGCCGGGAAACGGCGGGAAAGCTCTTTTCCTGCCCGCCGGAGCAGGTGGTATTCACCTCCAACTGCACCCATGGGCTGAATATGGCCATCCGCACCCTGGTCAAGCCCGGTGCCCGGGTGGTGATTTCCGGCTTTGAGCACAATGCGGTGACCCGCCCCCTGCACGCCCTGGGGGCGGAGATTCAGGTGGCGGGGCGGCATCTGTTTGACTGGGCGGATACCCTGGAGGATTTTGAGGGAAAGCTGAAAAAGGGCGTGGATGCGGCGGTATTTACCCATGTTTCCAATGTGTTCGGCTACATTCTGCCGGTGGAGGAGCTGGCATCCCTGTGCCGTCGTTATGGGGTGCCCTTTGTGGTGGATGCGGCCCAGTCGGCAGGGATGCTGCCGGTGAATCTGGAAAAATGGGGAGCGGATTTTATAGCTATGCCGGGACACAAAGGCCTGTTGGGGCCGCAGGGAACAGGACTTCTGCTGTGCGGCCGGATGCCGGAGGCTCTGCTGCAGGGCGGCACGGGCAGCCTGTCCCAGCAGCAGGAAATGCCGGATTTCCTCCCAGACCGGGCAGAGGCGGGAACGCTGAATGTGCCGGGCATCGCGGGGCTGGACGCCGGGATGCGCTGGGTGACCCGCACGGGGGTGCAGCGTATCTTTGCCCGGCAGACCCGGCAGCGGCAGCGCTGTGCCGAGGGACTACAGAAGCTGGACTTTCAGGTATTTGCCGGGGAACATCAGGGCGGGACGGTATCCTTCCTGCCCAAAATGGACTGCCAGACGGCGGCGGATTACTTCGGAAAAAGGGGAATCGCCCTGCGGGGCGGGCTGCACTGCGCGCCCCTGGCTCACGAAAGCGCGGGTACGCTGGAAACCGGAACCCTGCGGGTCAGCTTCGGGCATGAGGCCAATGACAGCCAAACGACGGAATTTTTGAAAATTGCCGCCAATTTGACCCCTTCCTGCACAAAATATTTTTAGTTTTTCTCTTGCCATTGCCGGGAAAATCCGCTATAATGGATGAAATAATAGGGTTTGTATGGGCTGCTTCAGGCAGACCCGTTCTTTTACCCGGAAAAGGCGGTGAGCGGTGGTTATGGAGTTCCATGAAATTGTGATTCGGGAACTGAGCAATATGCGCTGGTCAGACTATCTGGATATTCTGCTGGTGGCCTATCTGATTTACCGGCTGCTGCCGCTTCTGCGCTCGGCCGGTTCCATGAAAATCCTGCGTGTGGTGTTGCTGCTGCTGGTGGTGGTCTGGCTGACGGATATCTTCAACATCTACACCATGAATTTCCTGCTGGAGCAGGTGATGAGCGTGGGTATTCTGGCGGTGGTAATCATATTCCAGCCGGAGCTGCGCCGCCTGGTGGACCGGGTGGCCAATGTGCGGCTGGGCAATCTCTTTGGCACGGAGCGTAATTCCGACCGGGAGATGGAGCACATCATCACCCAGACTGTGCTGGCCTGTGAGCATCTGAGCCAGGACAAGATGGGCGCACTGATTGTTTTTTCCAGAGAGGATGACCTGGAGGAGTACAGCAACACCGGCACTGCCATCGATGCCCAGGTTTCCGAGCAGCTGCTGCGCAACCTATTCTTCGTCAAGGCAGCGCTCCACGATGGCGCGGTGATTGTCCGCGGCGGCCGGGTGGCGGCGGCCGGATGTGTGCTGCCGCTGTCTGACAGCAAGCGACTGAGTGCGGATCTGGGTACCCGGCACCGCGCCGGCGTTGGCATCAGCGAGGTGTCCGACGCGGTGGTGGTCATCGTTTCCGAGGAAACCGGCACCATTTCCGTGGCGGTGGGCGGAATGCTCAAGCGGCATCTGGCCCCCCAGATGCTGGACAGGCTGCTGCGCAACGAGCTGATGCCGGATAACGACCGGCAGCAGGAAAACCTGGCCCTTCGGCTGCGTCAGCGGCTGCGCAAGGGCGGAAAGGAAGAAAGCAGGCGATGAAAAACAAGTTACTGACCATGCTTTTGTCCCTGGTGATTTCCTTTTCCCTGTGGCTGTATGTGGTCACGGTGATCAGCCCGGAATCGGAGGCAACCTACTACAATGTTCCGGTGGAGCTGGTGGGCTCAGACTATCTCAATGCCCAGAACCTGCTGGTGGTGTCCGACACCAATCTGCGCATGAATCTGACCCTGCGGGGCAACCGGACAGACCTGAATAAGCTGAACGATTCCAATATTACCATTCTGGCAGACCTGTCCAAAATCACCTCTGCGGGGGAGCATGAACTGAAATATACCATCTCCTATCCCGGCATTGGCACCGTAGAAGTGCTGAAGAAGGAGCCGGAGCAGTTTTTCGTGACGGTGGCGGAGCAGCTGAGCAAAACCATCGAGGTGGAAGTGAACTTCGTCGGCGATGTGGCCGGCGGCTATGAGGCAGATAAATCCAGCGTTTCTCTGGACCACACCACCGTAACGGTGCGCGGCCCCAGAGAGGTGGTGGAGGGCATCAGCCACGCGGGCATCAATGTGGATTTGACCGGGAAGATGTCTACCTTTGTGGGGGATTACCCCCTGATTCTGTATAACGCAGATTTCCGGCCTGTTTCGGTTGACAAGTATCTTGTGAGCAATGTGGAAACAGTGCGTACCATCGTGCAGGTAAACAAGCTGAAAACAATTCCGCTGACCTTTGACATCGATGACGAAGACAGCGGAATGCTGGCGGACATGGTGACCGCTTCTCCCATGATTCAGGAAATTACGGTGCTGGGCAGCGATACTGCCCTGGAGCAGCTGACGGAACTGAACCTTGGCTCCATCATGTTGCGCGATCTGGCTTCCAATGCCATTTTGTCCTTCCCGGTAAATTTGCCGGCGGGCGTGGTGTGCAAGGATGACATCGATGCCGTCCTGGTGGAAGTGCAGATACCGGAAATGGCGGAACTGGAAATCCAGGTGACCCGGTTTGATATGCTGAACCTGTCGGAAGGAATTGAAGTGCAGGTGACGGGAGCCCCGGTGATTAAGCTGTGGGGACCGAAGGAAAAGCTGAACGAACTGACGGACCATACGGTTCTGGGCCTGATTGACTGTGAGAACCTGGTTGAGGGCGCAACCCTTGCGCCCATCCGCTTCCTGGTGGAGGGATATGAGTATCTGCGTATCTCCGGAGAGTTGAACGCGGTGGCCATTCAGGTGACTGCCACGGCTGAAAGCTCGGAGTGATCCATGGAACAGACCGTGCGCGTTGTCAAAACGCTGCCGGACGGCATGGCGGAAGTCATCCGCATCCGGGAAAGTGCCTGCTCCGGTGACTGCCACAAATGTTCCGGCTGCGGCGCGGCACAGCAGACACTGGTGCTGACGGCGAAAAACCCCATCGGCGCCCATCCGGGTGATATGGTAGTGCTGGAATCGGCTTCCGCCCCGGTGCTGACGGCGGCGGGGCTGCTGTATCTGGTGCCTCTGGCACTGCTTTTGGTATTTTATCTGCTGGGTGAGCTTCTGTGGCAGAAGGGAATCCTTTTAAGCCTTTGCGGTTTTCTGCTGGGGCTGATTCCGGTGAAGCTATATGACCGCCACCTGGCAAAGAAGAAAATACTGCATACCATTACAGGCTTCGCAGGTCAACCGCCTGTGAAAACATAAAGAAAAAGGGGATAATCAAATTGGTTAAGAGTATGACCGGCTACGGAAGAGCCGTGGAAACCGTCCATGAGCGGCAATTTACGGTGGAGCTTCGGGCCGTCAACAACCGCTATTTGGATTGCAGCGTCAAGCTGCCCCGCATCCTGTCCTTTGCGGAAGAAGCGGTTAAGCAGATGGTGAAAAATTCCATCTCCCGGGGCAAGGTGGATGTGTTTGTCACCCTCCATGCCGAAAACGGTGCGGATGCTACCGTCACGCTGAATACGGCCGTGGTGGAGGGGTATCTGGCCGCCATGGAGCAGATGGCGGAAAAGTACCCGGTGAAAAATGACATCAGCGTGTCCCTGCTGTCGAGAATGCCGGAGGTATTCACGGTGGAAAAGCAGGAGGTGGATGAGGAGCAGCTGCAGGCAGATCTGCTCAGCGTGGTGAAGCTGGCGCTGGAGAGCTTTGACACCATGCGCACCACCGAGGGCCTGGCCCTGGAAAAGGACCTGCGCAGCCGGGGTGCTACCATCGAATCGCTGGTGTCCCAGGTGGAGGCGGGCAACGCTCAGACCGTGGTGGATTACCGCACCCGCCTGGAAAACAAGCTGCGGGAGGTGCTGTCTTCCACCAATATTGACGAGAGCCGCATTTTGACCGAGGCTGCCATTTTTGCCGACAAGGTGGCAGTGGATGAGGAAACCGTCCGCCTGCGCAGCCATCTGAATCAGATGTATGGAATGCTGACCTCCGGCGGTGCCGTGGGCAGAAAGCTGGATTTCCTGCTGCAGGAAATGAACCGGGAGGCCAATACCATCGGCTCCAAGTGCACCGATGTGCGTCTGGCCCGCATCGTGGTGGAAATCAAGGCGGAGCTGGAAAAGATTCGGGAGCAGACCCAGAACATCGAGTAAGAGGTAGGAAAATGAAACTCATTAACATCGGCTTTGGCAGCATGATTTCTGCTGCCCGGGTGCTGGCTATTGTAGCCCCGGACTCCGCCCCCATCAAGCGGGTGGTGCAGGAGGCCCGGGAGCGGGGAATGCTGATTGATGCCTCCTATGGCCGCAAAACCAAAGCAGTTGTTTTGATGGATACTGACCATGTGATTCTTTCCGCCATCAGCCCGGAAGCCATTTCCGCCCGGTGGATGGACAAGCAGGAATCCCAGTGTGAGGAGGAAGAAGAATGAGCGGTGGACACCTTTTTGTTTTCTCCGGTGCGTCCGGTGTGGGCAAAAGCACAGTTTTGAAGCAGGTCCTGGCCCGGATGCCCGAATTGCAGTTTTCCGTTTCCGCCACCAGCCGCGCGCCCCGTCCCGGCGAAACCAACGGCGTGCAGTATTATTTCGTGACGGAGGATGCGTTCAAGCAGATGATTCAGCAGGGTGCCTTTGTGGAGTATGACTACCACATGGGAAATTACTACGGCACCCTGACATCGGAAATCATCAATAAGACCAAAGAGCACGCCATGATTCTGGACATTGAGCCGGTTGGCGCGCTCCATGTGCGGGAGATTTTCCCGGAAGCAACCCTGATTTACATTGCGCCCCCCTCCTTCGAGGTGCTGGAGCAGCGCCTGCGGGGGCGGAACGACACCTCCGAGGAGCAGATGAAGCTGCGCCGGGAGCGTGCCGCCTGGGAATGCACCCAGATGGAAAAGTATGATTATGTTGTTGTCAATGACATCCTGGAGGATTGTGTCGAGAATGTGATACATATCATCCGGAAGTATATGGATAAGTAAAAATTTTTGGAGGAATTTGAATATGTTGTACCCCCCTGTAGCGGATTTGTTGAAGAATGTGGGCAGCCGGTATCTGCTGGTGAATGTGGTTGCCCAGCGTGCCCGTCAGCTGGCTGAGGAAGCGGAAGTTCTGCAGGAAGAGCTGCCCGAGAAGCCTGTGACCCTGGCGGTCAGAGAGGTTGCCGCCGGCGAGCTGAAGGCCAGCCTGAAGGAAGAATATATGCGCTGATTTGGAGGAGGGGTTGTCATGATTGCAAAAATTGCCGTTGCGGCGGCTACATTTGCCATTGACAAGCCCTATTCCTATCGTATCCCGGAGGGGATGACCCTGCAGCCCGGCATTCGGGTGCAGGTTCCCTTTGGCCGGGGAAACCGCCGAACGGAAGGAATTGTACTGGCGGTGGAGCCGGGAAGCGCGGAAGAGTTAAAGACGATAGACTGCTCCCTGGATGAGGAACCGGTTCTGACCCAGCAAATGCTGCATCTGGCCGGTTTTTTGCGGGAGCGGTATTTCTGTACCCTGTTTGACGCGGTGCGGGTCATGCTCCCGGCCGGGCTTTGGTTCAAAACCCGGAATGTCATCCACCTGACCCAGGACCATTCCTGGCAGGAGAAAACCATCCGGGTTTCCGGCGCGGCGGAGATTTTGCAGCTGCTTTCGGACCTGGGCGGACAGGGGGAGGAAACGGTGCTGCGGCAGGCGGTGCCGGATTCTGATGTGCTGGCATCGGCGCTTTCCTACCTGCAAAAGAAAAAATGGATTACGGCCGAAACGGACTTTCTCCACAGAATCAGCGATAAAGAGGAGCAGATTGCCACGCTCGCTGCTTCTGCCGAGGAAGCCCTGGAATATGCCGCCCACCGCCCCAAATCCGCGGCCATGCAAAAGGCTGTGCTGGAACTGCTGTGCAGCATGGGCTCGGTGGCGGTAAAGGAACTGTGCTATTTCACCGGCGCGAAGCCTTCTACGGTGCGCCGCCTGGCGGAGCTGGGCTATGTGACGCTTTCCCAGCGGCCGGTGCTGCGGTGCCGGGAAATCCAGCCGGCGCAGGTGACAGGCGAAATGGTGCTGAACAGTGAGCAGCAGGCTGCTTTTGATGGCTTGGCGCACCAAATGGAACAGGAAAACCCGGGAGTGGCGCTGCTATATGGCGTCACCGGCTCCGGCAAGACCGCGGTGTATCTGCGTCTGATTCGGCATACCCTGGATGCGGGCAGGGCGGCACTGCTATTGGTGCCGGAAATTGCCCTGACCCCCCAGCTTTTGAGCCTGCTTGCCGGTTATTTCGGAGAAACCGTGGCGGTGCTGCACAGCAGCCTGTCTGCCGGGGAACGGTATGACCAGTGGAAGCGGGTGCGTTCCGGGGATGCAAAGGTAATTGTGGGAACCCGGTCGGCGGTATTCGCCCCCAGCGAAAATCTGGGGCTTATCATTCTCGATGAGGAGCAGGAGCATTCCTACCGCTCGGAAACTTCCCCCCGGTATTGCGCCAAAGAGGTGGCCCGGTGGCGGGGACTGAAGCAGCGGGCCCTGGTGGTGTTTGGCTCTGCCACCCCATCCATCGAAACCATGTTCTATGCTAAAACCGGGCATTACGCCCTGTACCGGCTGAATAACCGCTATAACGGTCACACGCTGCCCCTTGTTCGGCTGGTGGATATGCGCCGGGAGCTGGAAGAGGGAAATGATACCAGCTTCAGCCTGGACTTGCGGGAGGCTATGTGTCAGACCTATGAGCAGGGGAAACAGACCATCTTGTTTCTCAACCGCCGTGGAAACAGCCGGGCGCTGGTCTGCGTGGATTGCCGGAAAGCGCCGGAGTGCCCCCGGTGCAGCGCGCCGCTGACTTATCACAGCGTGAATAACCGGCTGATGTGCCACTATTGCGGTTTCAGCCAGCCGGCGCCGAAGCGGTGCCCTGACTGCGGCGGCGCCCTGAAGCAAATCGGCACCGGGACGCAGAAAGTGCAGCAGGAGCTGCAAACGCTGCTACCGGATATGGAAGTGGCCCGGATGGATGCCGATACCGTCAGCGCCAGCAATACCCATCAGCAGATTCTGGACAAATTCCAGCAGGAACACATTCCGGTGCTGCTGGGCACGCAGATGGTGGCAAAGGGGCTAAATTTGCCGGATGTGACGCTGGCGGGGGTGCTGGACGGAGATATGAGCCTGTATTCCGGCTCTTATCGAGCATCTGAAACCACTTTTAATATGCTCACCCAGGTGGTGGGCCGGGCCGGCCGGGGAAGCACCGCCGGGCAGGCCATCATCCAGACATTGGTGCCGGAGCATCCGGTGCTGAATCTGGCAGCCAGACAGGATTACGACGGGTTTTACGCCCTGGAAATCCGGCTGCGCCAGACGCTGAACAATCCGCCCTTTGCCGATTTGGCGGCGGTGGTGTTCACCGGGCAGGAGGAAACGGCGGTGCTGCGGGGCGGTGTCAAATTCCGCGACAGCCTGCTTGCCTGCCTGAAATTGCCGGAATATGCCGCGGAAAGCTGCACGGTGCTTGGCCCCGCGCCTTGTCCGGTGCCGAAAATCAACTATAATTTCCGTTACAGGCTGACGCTGCGATGCCACATGACGAAATCCTTGCGGGGACTGCTGGCCCATCTGCTGCGGCAGTTTGCCCAGGATGGCGCAAACCGGGGCGTTTCCGCTTTTGTGGATGTGAACGGATATGAGGAATAAAGGAGACAGAAATATGGGACTGCGTAAAATTCTGACCGACAAAGACCCGGCGCTGCACAAGGTGTGCAAGCCGGTGGTGAATTTCGACGCCAAGCTGAATAAATTGCTGGACGATATGCGGGAAACGCTGATTGATTCCGGCGGCGTGGGCCTGGCTGCCCCCCAGGTGGGCATTCTGCGCCGGGTGGTAGTGGTGGATACCGGGGATGAGATTTTGGAACTGGTCAACCCCGAACTGCTGGAAACCGACGGTGAGCAGGTGGGCGCGGAGGGCTGCCTCAGCGTGCCGGGAAAATACGGCCTGGTGAAGCGCCCCTACTGGGCAAAGGTTCGTGCCCAGGACCGAAACGGAGACTGGTTCGAGGCAGAGGGAGAAGAGCTGATTGCCCGCTGCTTCTGCCATGAGCTGGACCATCTGGATGGCATCATCTACACCGAGGTCATGGAGCGTTACCTGACCGAGGAAGAACTGGAACAGGAATAATAATACGGAGGAAACATCATGCGGGTTGTATTTATGGGCACGCCGGATATTGCGGCCACTTGTCTGAATAGAATATTGGAGGACGGGTTCGATGTGGTGGGTGTCTACACACAGCCCGACCGGCCCAAGGGACGGGGGATGAAAATGGTGTGGTCTCCAGTGAAAGAGCTGGCGCTGCAGCATGAAATCCCGGTTTTCCAGCCGGAAAATTTCCGGGCAGATGAAACGGTGGAGGCGCTGCGCGCCCTGCGCCCGGATGTGGTGGCGGTGGTGGCCTATGGGCGGATACTGCCCCAGCGGGTGCTGGACATTGCCCCTCTGGGCTTCATCAACATCCATGCCAGTCTGCTTCCCAAATACCGGGGCTCTGCCCCCTATCAGTGGGCGGTGCTGGACGGCCTGACGGAAACTGGGGTCAGCGCCATGTATCTGTGCCGGGAAATGGACGCCGGCGATGTGATTGATGTGGCGAAAACCCCCATCGGGGAAAATGAAACCGCCGGGGAACTGCTGGATCGTCTGGCGGTGCTGGGCGGCACTCTGCTGAGTAAAACCCTGGCACGGGTGGAGCAAGGCACCGCTTCCGCGGTGCCCCAGAATCCGGCGGAGGTCAGCTACGCCCCCATGCTGGACAAGTCCATGTGCCCCATTGACTGGACGAAAACCGCCCGGCAGGTGCATGACCATGTGCGGGGGCTGAACCCCTGGCCCTGCGCCACGGCGGTGCTGGGAGGCACCTTCTTTAAGATTCACGCCACCGTTTTGTGCGATGGCAGCGGAGCGCCGGGAGAAATTCTGGGCCTGACCCGGACGGGCCTTCAGGTGGCCTGCGGCGAGGGTGCGGTGGAAATTCGTGTCCTGCAGGCCGAGGGCGGCAAGCGGATGGCGGCGCCGGACTACTTCCGGGGTCATCCGCTGGAGGTGTAAGCATGGGCGCTCGGGAAACTGCGCTGAATGTGCTGATTGCCGCCCGGCAGGAGGGCGGCTGGTCAAACAGCGTGCTGAAAAATTACATCCGCCGGGACAAGCTGGACCGGCGGGACGCGGCGCTGGCCACCCGGCTGTGCTACGGGGTGACGCAGAACCGCTATAAGCTGGATTTTTACCTGGAACAGCTACTGACCGGCAAGGTCAGCGCGCTGCACCCGGTGATTCGGGATATTCTGCATCTGGGCCTTTACCAGCTTTTTGAAATGGACAAGGTTCCCCAGTCTGCCGCCGTCAATGAATCGGTGGAGCTGGCGAAAAAATACTGCCCCCGGCAAAAATTTGCCCCGGGGCTGGTCAACGGTGTGCTGCGCAATGCGGTGCGCAATGGAGATTCTTTGCAGCAACCCATCGGCTGGCAGGAAAAATACAGCCATCCCCAGGCGCTTATCGACCTGCTGAAAAGCTATGTGGGCAAAGAGCGCATCGAGCCCATGCTGAAAGCCAACAACGAAGCACCGGACACGGTGATTCAGGTAAACACCCTGAAAACCACCGCTGATGCCCTGGCCCAGCGGCTGGAGGTGGAGGGCGTTGCGGTGGCAAAGCACGCTTGGATGGAGGACTGCCTGGTGCTGTCCGGCACCGGCAATCTGGAACAGATGCCTGCCTTCCGGGAGGGACTGTTTTATGTGCAGGACGCGGCGGCGAAACTCAGCGTGCTGTGCGCCGGGCTTCCCAAGGCGGATATTCGGGTGCTGGACTGCTGCGCCGCACCCGGCGGAAAGAGCTTTGCCGCTGCCATTGCCATGGGCGGCAGGGGAGAAATCACCGCCTGCGATGTCTATGAGCACAAAACCGGGCTGATTGCTTCCGGCGCGCAGCGGCTGGGGCTGGAGAATATTCACGCCCGCCGGCAGGATGCTACGGAATTTGTCCCGGAATGGGAAGGAAAAATGGACGCGGTTATCTGCGATGTGCCCTGCTCCGGCTTTGGCATTATTCGCAAAAAGCCGGATATTCGTTATAAAAATCTGAAAGAAATGGAAGCGCTGCCCCAGTTGCAGCGGCAGATTCTCTGGAATCAGGCCCGGTATGTGGCGCCGGGCGGCGTGCTGCTGTATTCCACCTGCACCCTGGTGCGGGCGGAGAATGAGGAAATGGTGGAAGCCTTTTTGCGGGAGCATCCCGATTTTACGGCAGAAAAGCTGCCCCTGCCGCCGGTATTCGGGGAAAAGGAAACCGGGATGCTGGCGCTGGTTCCGGGGGAATTTGACACCGACGGCTTCTTTATTGCCAGATTGCGGAGGAAATCATGCACTTAAAATCCATGACATTAGGGGAAATGACTGCCCACTTTCAGCAGATGGGATTGCCCGGATTCCGGGCAAAGCAGGTTTATACCTGGCTGCACAAAGGCGTGCGCAGCTATGAGGAAATGACCAACCTCCCCCTGGCGCTGCGGCAGGAGCTGGAGCGGCAATATCCCCTGTATGCGCCCCAGGTGGTGCGCAAGCAGGAGTCCCGGTTGGACGGAACAATCAAATACCTGTGGCGGCTGTCCGATGGAAACTGCGTGGAAACTGTGCTCATGCGCTATCATTACGGCAACACCGTCTGCATTTCCACCGAGGTGGGCTGCCGGATGGGCTGCGCCTTTTGCGCCTCCACCCTGGGTGGACTGGTGCGGCGGCTGGAACCCCATGAAATGCTGGACCAGGTGCTGTTTACCCAGCTGGATTCCGGCCTGCCGGTGTCCCACATTGTGCTGATGGGCATTGGAGAGCCGCTGGACAATTTCGACAATGTGATGCGCTTTCTGGAGCTGGTCAACAGCCCGGAGGGGATGAACATCTCCATGCGCCATATCAGCCTGTCCACCTGCGGGCTGGTGCCCAAAATCGACGAACTGGCAAAACGGAAGCTGCAGCTTACCCTGTCTGTATCGCTGCACGCACCCAACGATGCCATTCGGGACAAAATCATGCCGGTGAACAAGGCCTATCCCAGCGAGGAACTGCTTTCGGCCTGCCGCCGGTATTACGAGACCACCTCCCGGCGCATTTCCTTTGAGTATGCCATGATTGACGGAGTCAACGACCGGCCGGAGGATGCCAAAGAGCTGCTGCGGCGGCTGCGGGGACTGCCTGCCCACTTCAATCTCATTCCGCTGAACCATGTGGAGGAAAGCCCCCTGAAGCCCAGCAGCAAAAAAGCGGTGGCCCAGTTCCAGCAGATTCTGGAAAGCGGTGGCATGACCGCCACGGTGCGCCGCACCTTGGGCGGCGATATTGACGCTTCCTGCGGACAGCTCCGCCGGAAGCAGGCCAAAGAAGCAGAGCAAAGGAAAGGAGCTTGAACCATCATGGAAAGTTGGGGTATTACCAATTCGGGCTGTGTCCGTCCCCAAAATCAGGATGCGTATCAGATAGAGCAGCTGGATGAAGGGTGCACCCTGTGCGTGGTGTGCGACGGAATGGGCGGCGCCAAGTCCGGCAATGTGGCCAGCTCTCTGGCTGCGGAGGTGTTTGTCCAGGAGGTGCGCGCCACCTGGAAGAGCGGCATGGAGCAGGCGGAGATTGACAATATGCTGCGCTGCGCCGTGAAGCTGGTGAATTTTGCTGTGTATGACCAGGCGGGCCAGTTTGCGGATTTCGCTGGAATGGGCACCACCCTGGTGGCGGCGCTGGTGTATGACCGCTCTGCCACGGTGGTAAATGTGGGCGACAGCCGGGCGTATCATGTCAACGCCGCCGGTATTCGGGCGGTGACGCAGGACCATTCCATTGTGCAGATGATGGTGGACCGGGGCGAACTGACCCCGGAGCAGGCCAAGGTGTATCCCGGCAAAAACCTGATTACCCGCGCCGTGGGCACCGATGCCACGGTGGAGTGCGACCTGTTCCACCTGGAGCTGGAGCCGGAGGACTGCCTGCTTTTGTGCAGTGATGGCCTGTCCAATCTGGTGGATGAGCAGGAGATTCTCTTTGAGGTTGTCCACGGGGCGCAGCGGCAGGACTGCTGCCAGCGGCTGTTGGATATTGCCATCAACCGTGGCGCGCCGGATAATGTTACTTGCCTTCTGCTGCAGGTTTGAGGCGGGAAGGAGTAGCATATCGTGGATAGGTATATCGGGCGGCTGCTGGATAACCGGTATGAGATTCTGGACATCATCGGTTCCGGCGGTATGGCCGTCGTATATAAAGCCCGCTGCCATCGGCTCAACCGATTGGTGGCAATCAAAATACTGAAAGATGAATTTATGGAGGATGAGGAATTCCTCCGCCGCTTCCATGCGGAAAGCCGGGCCGTTGCCATGCTGAGCCATCCCAACATTGTGTCGATTTACGATGTTTCCAATGTGGAGGATAAGGACTATATCGTCATGGAGCTGCTGGACGGCGTCACATTGAAGCAGTACATCGAGCGGAAAAAGGTGCTCAACTGGCGGGAAACCCTCCATTTTGCCACATTGATTGCTGAGGCCCTGGAACACGCCCACAGCCGCAAGGTGGTGCACCGGGACATCAAGCCCCACAATGTGATGGTGCTGAAAAACGGCTCGGTGAAGGTGATGGACTTCGGCATTGCCCGGGTGATGGAAAACAGCAACACCATGACCAAGGAGGCCATCGGCTCCGTGCATTACATATCTCCGGAGCAGGCCAAGGGCGGCCGGGTGGACGAGCGTTCGGATTTGTATTCTCTGGGCGTTGTGATGTATGAAATGATTACCGGGCGGACGCCCTTTGATGGGGACAGCCCGGTGGCGGTGGCCATCGCCCATATCAATGGCGGCGCGCCGCTGCCGTCGACCATCGTTCCCGGCATTCCCAGGGGACTGGAGCAGATTATCATGCGGGCCATGGCCCATGATTTGAAAGACCGTTATCCCAGTGCCACCGCCATGCTGCGGGATTTGAATGCCTTCCGGGCCAATCCCGGCATCGTCTTTGACTATGAGCAGCCGGAATATCAGCCCCTGCGGCAGAATCCTTTGACCCAGGAACGGGCGGAGGAGCTTTCCGGGGCCCCCCGTTCCGGCACCGGCGAAACGGGCCGGCGGGTGTTCAAGAATTTGGACAAGGCGGAAGAGGAGCCGGAGCCGCCCAGAGGAAGAATGGGCGCGGCGGCCATTATTATCTGCTCGGTGGCGGCCATTGTGGCCATTGTTATCTTTATGATTCTGCTGACCCAGAAGGACATCAGTTCCGACCAGGGGCAGCAGGAGAATTTAAGCGCCTGGCAGCAGCCTGCGGGAGAAGTCATTTTTCCACAGCCGCAGAAAGCGGCTTCTACTGCCGGGCAGACCATAGCACCCCCCACTGCCGCTGGGGAGCCGGAAGCTTCCGGCCAGCCGGTGGTGATGGAAAATCTGGTGAATCTGACCCGGGATGATGCGGAAAAGCGAATGGACGAAATGGGCGTTTCCAATGTGCAATGGGTCTATCAGGAGAGCCTGGAGCCCTCCGGCACCGTCATCGGGCAGACCGTTGCCCCCGGTGCGGTTCTGGGTGAAAATGATACGCTGTATGTTATCTGCGCCGCCGGGTCGGTGACAAAGGTGTGTACCTTTGATATGCCTTTCCGAACGGAGCCGTATTACCTGACCATCCTGCTGGATGACCGGCCGGTGGTGCTGGAAAAGAAAATGGAGCCCTTTTGTGCCACGGCAACCTTTTCCCTGACCGGAAAAGGGCAGCAAGAGTGCCGGTTACTGATTGACGGAGAAGTGTATCTGACGGTAAAGGTGGATTTTGATGCCGATGAATAACAGAAAAACCGGACGCATCGTCCGCTCCCTCAGCGGCTTTTATGATGTGCAGACCGAGGATGGAATCGTTACCTGCCGGGGCAGAGGCCATCTGCGCCGGGGGCCGGACATTCCGCTGACCGGGGACATGGTGGAAATCACCGTGGAAAAGGGCAGGGGCATGGTGGAAAAAATTCTGCCCCGGAAAAACTGCTTCGTCCGGCCTGCCGTGGCGAATGTGGATATTCTGGTGGTCTTTGCCGCCAATGTGAACCCGGTGACGGAGCCTTTCCTCATCGACCGGGTGACGGCTATCGCCGGCGACCAGGGGGTGGAAACCTGCATCTGCGTCAATAAGTGCGATTTGGACCCGGGGCTGGATTTGGCATCCATTTACCGCCACGCGGGCTTCACGGTGATTCAGACCAGCGCCGAAACCGGCGCGGGGGTGGAAGAGCTGCGGCAGCTGCTGAAGGGCAAGCTGGCTGCCTTTACAGGCAATTCCGGCGTTGGCAAGAGCAGCGTGCTGAACCGGCTTTGCCCTGAACTGAAGCTTCCCACCGGGGAGGTTTCGGAAAAGCTGGGCCGGGGCCGGCACACCACCCGCCATGTGGAGCTGTATGCCCTGGGGGATGACATTCTGGTGGCGGACACGCCGGGCTTTTCGTCCTTTGACACAGACCAGATGGAAGTGATTCTGAAGGAAAATCTGCAATATGCTTTTCCTGATTTTGGAGATTTCCTTGGCCATTGCCAGTTTCGGGACTGCACCCACCGCAAAGAGCCGGGCTGTGCCGTGACTGCCGCCGTCGCCTCCGGCGACATTGAAAAAACCAGGTACGACAGCTACCTGCGGCTTTATGAGAAGGCCAGCCAGATCAAAGAATGGGAACTGAAATAACCGGGTGTGTAACGAAAGTTACCCACCCGGTTTTCTCATATCCCGGCGGATTTTGGACACACTAACCGGGAGGTGAAGCTTATGGAAAAGCCGATGTATCCCGGTGCGTTGACAGATGAAAATATCCGTGCCATTTTTGACGGCGCGGCGGATTTTATTGTGCGGCAGGTGCGCTGCGGCGCGTTTTTGCTGTATGCCTACGCCATTGATGGCCTGGTTTCCGGCGGCGACGCGTCGGAATATGTATTCAAACCCATAGCGGAATACCTGAGCGCGGAAAGCGTGGAGCAGCTTTATGATTTTGCCCTGCACGGCGGGGTGTATAATTCCGTAGCCGACCCCTGCGGAGATTTGGACACGGCGGCTCTGAAGCTGGTCAACGGATTCTGCGTGGTGCTTTTCCCCGGCGTGGGGGCCATTGCCTACGAAGTCAAGACCGGGGACAAGCGGGGGCCCTCTGCCCCGGAGGTGGAAAACACTGTCAAAGGCCCGAAGGATGCCTTTGTGGAAACCATCCGCTCCAATACATCCCTGATTCGCCGCCATCTGCGCAGCCCACAGCTGCGTTTGTGGGAAAGCCGGGTGGGGCGGCGGAGCCTGACCAATGTGGCGGTGGTTTCGGTGGATGGAATCACAGACCCGAAGCTGGTGGAAAGAATGCAGCAGCGGCTGGAGGAAATTGATGTGGACGGCTTTTTGTCCCCGGCGGCGGTAGAGGAATATGTCACCGGCTCCCGGACGACTGCTTTCTCGCTGATGCAGTACACCGAGCGGACAGACCGGTTCTGCCAGGGAATTCTGGACGGCCGGGTGGGGTTGCTGGTGGACGGACTTCCCCTGGGCTATCTGGCGCCTGCCGACCTGGGCTTTTTAATGGAAAGCCCGGAGGACCGGGGCAAGGATTTCGTTTCCGCCTCCTGCATTCGGGTTCTGCGCTATGGGGCGCTGCTGCTGAGCCTGTTGCTGCCGGGAATTTATATCGCCATGGCGTCCTTTCATCAGGAGATGATTCCGCTTCCACTGCTGCGGGCGATGATTGAGAGCAAAGAGTCGGTGCCCTTTTCCACGGCGGTGGAGGTTCTGGGCCTGCTGATTGCCTTTGAACTGCTGCAGGAGTCCGGCATTCATCTGCCCCAGGCAGTGGGACAGTCGGTGTCTATCATCGGCGGCATCGTGGTGGGCACGGCGGCGGTGGAGGCGGGGCTGATTTCGCCGGCGGCGCTGATCGCGGTGAGCATTGCGGGGGTCTGCGGCTTCGCACTGCCCAACCGGGATTTGGCACAGGCCATCCGGGTTTGGCGGTTCGGGGTGGCGGCTTTGGGGGCGATTGCGGGATTGTTTGGTGTGACCGTGGGCGCATTGGCGCTGGTGGTGCACCTGTCGGGGGTAAAGTGTCTGGGGGTGGCCTATCTTTCACCCTTTTCCCAGGCAAAAGATGCGTCGATTCTGCGCAGACGGCTGGTATTTTCCAAGTACCGCAGCCGGAATCTCAACCCGCAGGACAGGAGGAATCAACGATGAAGCGGTGGCTGATACCAGCGGCGCTGCTGGCGGTGGTGATTTTGGGCGAGGGCCTGTTTCGGGGAACCGATGTGGCGAAGATGGAGCCGGTGGAAGCGGTGCGGCTGACCCTGTACCCGGAGGGCGTGGTGCTGCAAACGGATACGGGAAGTTCCGGCGTGGGAAAAAACCTTTTGGAGGCGGTGGAGGATATGCGCCAAACCGCCGAAGGGGTCATTTTTCTGGAAGCGGCGGAATATTTGCTCCTGGAAAATGGGAAAACGGAGATTATACCGGAATTGATGGGCGTATTCCGCCCTTCCTGTAAAATCCTTTTCCTTCGTGGCCCGGCAGAACCGAAGGAGATGGCGTCCTTTTTGAGAAGCCGCCGGGTAAATGTGACGCTGCTGGACTGGAAAAACGGCGAAAAAATACCGCCCACCTTGTGGACGGAGCGGGGGAGATTCTATCTTGCGGAATGAAACGGTGCCGCAGCGGCAGATGGCGGCGTGGATTTTTCTGGCCATGACCGCGCCGCTGGCCCAGTTGGCCGGGGGCGGCTGGCTGACCATGCTGGCGGCAGGGCTTGCCGGCGGACTTTTTGCGTGGCTTGCCTTGAAAATGCGGCGGCCGCAGGCGTCATGGCTTTGCACGCTGCAATGGATATGGGTGACTTTGGCGCTGTCCTGCTTTGCGCCGGAAACGGCAAACAGCTGGCCCATGGGCGATGCATACCCGGTGGTTCCGCTGGCGATGCTTCTGCTGGCTGTGTGGGCGGCGCAAAAAGGGACAGCGGCGGCTTCTAGTGCCGCGGCAACCTTTATATATATTGTATCGGCTGGATTTGCGGTGGTGCTGGCGGCTGGAATCGGGCAGACCCGATGGCACGCGCTGACCCAGCTGCCGCGGGAAATGAATCCGGCGTTGCTGGCGGTATTTTTGCTGCCCTGCGCCGCTGCAGCAATTCCGGGGAAGAAGAAACAGGCAAATCGTGCAATCACAGCAGCCCTGGTTTTTGGAGTGCTGTGCGCCGGAGTGGTGCAGGGTGTGCTGCCGGATGACGCGGGCGGGACAGCCCCATTTTATGAAATGAGCAGAAGCCTGGAATTGTTTGGCGCGTGGGAGCGCTTTGAAGCACCGGTGTGCGCCCTGCTGACGGTGGGATGGTTTGCTATGCTGGAGCTGCTGTTGTGCGCAGGTGGGTGCCTGTTTTCCACTGTCGTGAAAGACAGCTACCGGGCAGGGGTGTTCGTAACGGCTTTCATCGCCGGCGTGCTGATGTTGTGCAATGTGCGCATAAATGCCGCGTTCCTCGCTGTTTTCGGGGGAATATGTTGGGGTATTTTCCCAGTCGCCACACAAGGGATAGAATCAGAAAAAAAGATGTAGAAAAACGGAAAAAGGGCTTGACTTTTGCGTGCGTGGGTGGTAGAATACCCAAGCGCTCAGGAGAGCGGGTCACAACGAAAAACCGATGGGAGAGAGCTCAGAAAAGTTTGAAAAAACTTGAAAAAAGTTCTTGACAAAGGGAAACGGTTGTGATAAAATCGAAAAGCTAT
>JBGVGH010000128.1:0-32765 GCA_045121575.1 Faecousia sp. | reverse complement strand
CTTATCAGGGGCTATAGGGTGGCATAGGGTGGCATAGGGGGGGCATAGGGGGGCATAGGGGGGGCATAGGGGGGCATAGGGGGCTTATCGGGTCGCATCATCATCCCCCCCAGACCCCCATCTCTTCTGCCCGCCTATACGCCCTTGGTCGACGGTTTGCTGATAGTCCGCCACCGCCTCGTCAACCGACGCTCGTAGCATTGCATATACAACCCCTGCCATAGCATCTAGGTTCTGTGGCTCTCCAGAGTCAAAGTACTGTAGCGCAGCTTTGACCGCACGCCCAACCGCCTCATCAGGCACGACATCGATCATAGGCTTGTACGACAACATCATCTTGAACCATGTTGCTCGTTTCGGTTTGCTCACCTGTTCCCCTCCTGGTCCGCCGGGCGAACGCCTATTGTTGTGCGCATGTCGTGCGCAACGAATCTCGCTACATTGGCGCACTGCAAATAGCTGACTAAATTGGGATAATAAAGTAGCACCTTTTTTCCCACACGTCGCACGGGTATTGCCCCACTCTTGATCCAGGTACGGAGCGAGTATTCAGAAACAGGCAACCCCTCCTTTTTCGCTCGTTTGACCGCTTCGCGAATGGTTACGACATCCATCATATTTTTCGTCCCTTCTCTTATTTTTTTGTTGCATTTCGCATACGTTTGTGATATATATTATTATAGTGTAACATTTGTGAACAGTCAACATTTATTCGCCTATATTTTCCGGAATCCACAAAGATAGTCACAGGAGGTTTAAACCATGGATAATAGTCAAACTGTGCGCCAAACGTTTGCAGAACGACTCAAAGGGTTACGTGAGGCTGCCGGATTAACGCAGCAAGATCTGGCCGAACAACTTCAATATTCGCGAGGAAGCATCAGCTACTACGAAAACTGCGAGCGCGTTCCAGATATCGTTTTCTTAATGACTGTCAGCAACTTTTTTAACGTTGGGCCACATTTTCTTCTCGGTTTCAGCAACAATCAAACCATTTCAAACGAAGATATTGGGGCCCGTTTCGGACTAACGGATACAGCCATCGAGATTTTAGAGGGGATGCCGATATCACACTACGGAGCTTTTATTTCTGCTTTCATTGAACATCCCTATTTCCCAAAGCTCTTACATTGCATGGAAACATATACTAAGGAATTAGTTCTCGATGAAAACGATATCCATCATTTTCATGATAGATTTGAGTTTCGTCATTTCCAACTCTCCCGTATCTTTGTTGACATTCTCCGTGATTTGAATGACGAATATATTCCCTGTGGACGAACGCTGACCGCACCCGACAATATTAACCCCGAGGAGCTGCGACGCTTTTATGCAGCAAAGCAAGAATATAAGCGTTCTGAAACTATTCGCATTATAAAAGAGCTAGCATCAGAGCATGCTGCAAACAGGTTAGCAGCTAACCAGGCATTTACTGAAGAATTTGAAACATGGTTGGCTCAAGACCAATCAAATCAAAATGCCCGTAATGCCGCCCAAAATTATGCTGCATATATTGATTCCTCAAAAGGAGGAAAATAAATGGCCACGATTGAAAAGTACACCGGCAAAGATGGGTTGACCTACCGCATCACCGTATCAGCCGGTTTTGACTCCCGGGGCAAACGCATCCGTCATAGAATGAACTATAAGCCCACTCCCGGCATGACACCCAAGCAGATTGAAAAAGCCGTTCAGAGGGCCGCTGCGGACTTTGAGAGAAGCATCGAGCAAGGCTTCACACTAGACAACCGTCAGACCTTTGCGGAGTATGCCGAATATGTTCTGTCCCTAAAACAGAGAACGGGCACAAAAACAAGGACTTTAGACAGATACCAAGATATGATGACTCGCATCAATCAAGCCATCGGGCATATTAAGTTGGCAGATTTGCGCCCGCAGCACCTAAACAGTTTTTATAAAAACTTGGGAGAGCCGGGTATCCGCATTGGCAGTAGCTCCGCCAGAGCAAAGATCGACATGGCGGCATGGCTGAAAAAGGAGAAGCTCTCCAGAAGCAAACTGGCAGAGCTGGCGGATATATCCGCTGCTACCGTGGGTATAGCAGTAAAAGGCGAATCCATCAAAGAAGAAAAAGCCCAAGCAATAGCCAAAGCCATGGGTAAAAAGGTGGAGGAGGTTTTCCGGGTAGAAAAGAACACAGAACCTCTTTCCGATAAAACCATCCTAGAGCATCACCGGCTGATTTCCACCATTCTTGCCCAGGCTGAAAAGGAAATGCTTGTACCCTACAATGCAGCAGCCAAGTCCACCCCGCCTAAGGCAAAGAAAAAAGACCCCAACTACTTCCAACCCGATACCGTTGCCGATATTCTGGAAGCATTGGAGTCCGAACCTTTGAAATGGCGGCTCATTACCCATCTGCTGATTGTCACCGGCTGCCGCCGTGGTGAGATCATGGGTCTAAAATGGGAGAAAGTGGATTTTGACAACAGCCGGGTAAAGATTGACCGGACATTGGTTTCCTCCAAAAGCAAGGGAGTATTTGAAGAAAGCACAAAGACAAGTGACATTCGCTATCTCAGCTTGCCCAAGGAAACAATAGATTTGCTGCGGCAGCACAAAAGGGAGCAGCTCCGCCTCCAACTGGCAAATGGTGATAGATGGCTGCACACCGGCTATGTATTCACCCAGGACAATGGTGACCGCATGAACCCGGACAGCATCACCGGCTGGCTCAAAGACTTCTCCGCCCGTCATAATCTGCCCCACATCAATCCTCATGCGTTCCGCCATACTGTGGCCTCTGTCCTCCTGGCAAACGGAACGGACATTGTGACCGTATCCAAGCAGTTAGGTCATTCCAATATCACCACGACAGAAAGTTTCTATTCCCACATCATCGAAGAAAACAAGGCCAAGGCCGCAGATTGTATCGCTGATGTACTGATCCGAAAGAAAGCATAATGGTGGCCCAAAATCCCTATTTTTTGACCCATTGGCCCAAAATTGGCCCAAAATCAGAAATGAACAGTTTTCAAAGTATCCAAAAAAGTTAAAAAAATCCCGGTATTCGTAATGAATACCGGGTATTTTTATGGTTGCGGAGGCAGGACTCGAACCTACGACCTCCGGGTTATGAGCCCGACGAGCTGCCAACTGCTCTACTCCGCGATATGGGGTGCAATCCTCGATTGCTTGGATAGTATACCACAGCAGCTTCCGATTGTCAACCCCTTTTTCCTGTAATCTTTTCCCGAAAAAGGGAAAACCGGGGCGAAATACGCCCCGGTTTTTACATGCCCAATTCGTCCAGGTTCCGGCTGAAAGCCGGCAGGCAGTGATAGATGAACCACTCCAGCTCCTGCCGCTCCATGGCGTGCATGGCGGCCATGGTTTGGGCAGCGGCGGACTCAAACTCCTTATTTCCCGCCTTCTGCTCCTCCACGCATTTGATATAGGCTGACAGCTTATCTGCCGCCTTGACGATGGGGGTCACTTCCTCGTCGCTTTCGTGAATGTATGCCTCGTAGCTGGAGCGCAGCTGAACCGGCAGCATATCCAGCAGCTGCTCGCCGGCGATATGCTCCACCTGCTTATAAGCCTCGGTGATGGTGGGGCTGTAATACTTGATGGGGGTGGGCAGGTCGCCGGTGAGGATTTCCGACGCGTCGTGGTACAGCGCCGCCACGGCGCAGCGGTCCGGGTTCGGGCCGGGCAGGCACAGAATGTCCCGGCGAATCAGCGCCAGGGCGTGGGCCAGTACCGCCACCTGGTGGCTGTGCTCCTGAATGTTCTCGGAAAAGCTGTTGCGCATCAGGCCCCAGCGGGTAATATAACGCATGCGCCCCAGCAGGGCGTAAAATTCATTTGCCATTGGTCATTTTCTCTCCAAAATTTTTTCAATACAGCCGGGCAGTTCCTCCGGCTTATGGCAGAAATACTCTGCCCCGGCTTCCAGCAGGATATTTTCATCCCGGAAGCCCCAGGTGACGGACAGGCAGGGTACCCCCGCGTTTCTCGCCGTCACCACATCCACCTCGCTGTCGCCCACATAGACGCAGTGCTCCGCCCCCAGAGCCTCCATGGCCTTCCAGACCATATCCGGGGCAGGTTTCCGGGGGCAGTCCCCGCTTTCGCCCCGGGCGTACAGGGCGGGAAAATAGATTTTTGCCAATTCTTTTACCGCCCGGTCCGGCTTGTTGGACACCACCGCCAGGGGAAATTTCTCCCCAAGCTGCCGCAAAACCGCCGGAATGCCCCCATAGGGCCGGGTCAGAATATCGCAATGGGCAGCATAATAGGACTGGAACGCCGCCAGCACCTCCGGCACCCGGGTTTCCTCCCCCGCCGGAACCGCCTGCGCAATCAGCACGCCGGCGCCGTTTCCCACAAAGCATCGCACCTCATCCCGGGTGCGCGGCGGGTAGCCAAACTGGGCCAGCGCATGGTTGGTGGCCTGGTGCAAATCGTCCAGGGTATCCAGCAGCGTGCCGTCCAAATCAAACAAAACAGCCGTCTTCATTCTTAGAACCCCTGATTTTTCAGCACCCGGATGTCGTTGCCCACGAAGGGCACCCGGATATAGTTGCCCAGCAGCCGGGAGGCGATTTGAGCCGAATACCGCCGCTCAAAGTCCGCCGTGTTCAAATTGGTGGAGATGATGCAGGGTTTTGCCGCCAGCAGCCGCTCGTTAATCAGGTTATACAGCACCGCCGTGACAAACTGGCCCGGCAGTTCCGTTCCCAAATCATCGATAATCAGCAAATCGCAGGCGGTGTATTTTTCCGATTCCCGGCGGGCATTTTCGTCATTGGAAAAGCGGGCCTTTTCCATGACGGCAAACAGCTGCCCCGCGGTTTCGTACATCACCGAGTACCCCCGGTCGGCCACCACCCGGGCAATGCAGGCAGAGAGGAAGGTTTTTCCCAGTCCCGTGCTGCCGGAAAACAGCAGATTGGGGGATTTTTCGGAAAATTCCTGGGCATAGCGGCGGCAGGTGCGGAAATTTTTCTCCATAATCCGCCGGGCGTTGTTTTCCTCCGGGTAGTAGTCCAGGCGGAACTGTTCAAAGCTCTCCCGGGTATTTCCCAGAAAGGTCAATTCCTTTTTCTGCTCCTGACGGCACAATTCCCGCAGGCACTCGCACATCTGGCTGCCGATATAGCCGTTGCCGCCGCAGCGGTCGCAGACAGGGCTTTCGTCCAGATACCCCTCCTCAAAATGAAGGGCCGCCAGCTCCGCCCGCTCCTGCTGCAGCTGCATATTTTTGCGGCGGGCCTCCTGCAGCAGCTCCTGGGGGTCTGCCCCCTGGGTAAAGGCTGCCTGGGCCGCCATGGCCATGGTGGTGCGCAGCTGAATGTCGATTTCCCGCAGCCGGGGCACTTTCGCATAAGCCTGCTGCAAATGCTCCCGGTTTTCCGATTCCCGGTCCGCCTTGGCGCTGGCAAGCCTTGCCCGTGCCCGGCTCAATACTTCTGGGCTGTATGCCATGGTTTATCCCTCCTGCAGCAGCCGCGCGATGGCGGCCTGTTCTTCCTTGTCCAGAGTGCGGCCCGGCGTTTTCCGCGCCGATTCCGGCTTTCTGTCCCCGGCGCGGACATCCTCGGCGGTGACAAAGCCCGCCTCTTTCCACCGGGTGAGAATTTTGTTCATGTACGCCCAGCTCAGCCCGCCGGTGTTCAGGCAGGTGCGCTCGTAGGCCATGGCGATGACCTCATCGGAAAAGCCCATGTCCAGCCAGGCCCTGGCGTATTTTTCCTCCGCCGCCGTCAGGCTGCGGTTTCCGATTTGAAGCAGCCGCTTCAGCTGCCCCAGCCGGCTGAAATAGAGATTCTGGCTGTGGATAAAGGCCGCCGCCTCCGCCATGGTGTCGATTCCCTGCTCTGCCCAGGCGTAGGCCTCCTTTTCAATGGCCCGCAGGCTGGGATTGCGCAGGCTTCCTTTCTGGCGGGCCCGGTCGATGCAGTAGGTTACCAGCACGCAGATAACATCCTCCGGCAAGCCCAGATACCGCACAAAGCCCAGCAGAATCTTCAGTTCCTCCGTGGTCAGCGTCCGTCCCAGCCGCCGCTGCACCTCGCCGTAAAGGGCGTGGAACGACGGCTCCGTGCCCATGGCACGCAGCACATCCTGCTCGGTATACACCGGCTTTTCCCCGGAGCGCACCAGACCCGTCTGCTGAGGCTGCCACAGCCCAAGCTGCCGCAATGTCGCCAGGGCGCAGGAAAGCCTAGTTTCATTCAGCTTCAGTTCCTCCCCCGCCCCGGACAGGTCATTTCCGCTTTTCAAATAGAGGTACAGCAGCGCCGCGTCCCCGCTGGCGGTGGCCAGCAGCTTCCGGGCGTCTTCCTTTTCAATCACGACCGCGTCCATGTTCATCTCTTTCTCCTGCCTGTTTTTCAGTACCCTTCATTATAGCACAGGATTTGCCCGCAGACAATGGTTTTCGACAGGAAAAATTTTTTGAAAACCCCGCCCGCTTTTGTCATGCCGCAGCATCTGGTGGCCCGTGCCGGATTTGGGGAGCAGACCTCTTGACTTTTCCCGGCGGAATACTATAATAAGGGTAGATTTTGAAACAAAAGGAGCGTTTTCCCATGACATACAGAATGAATGTGGCGGGTCTGACCCGGGATCTGCCCATCTGCCCCGTTTCCGATACCCTGTCTATCGCCGGCTTCGTGGTGTTTGGCGACCAGGAGCTGACCGTGGCCTGCGCCCGGGAGCTGCTGAAGATTGCCCCGGAATATGACTACATCATCACCGCCGAGGCAAAGGGCATCCCCCTGGCCCACGAGATGGCCCGCCAGAGCAACGCATCCAAATATTTCCTGGCACGGAAGGCCCCCAAGGCCTATATGACCGGGGTGTTCGAGTCCACCGTCACCTCCATCACCACCATGGGCCAGCAGCACCTGTATCTGGATGTGGCGGATGCCAAGCTGATGGAGGGCAAGCGCATCCTCATTGTGGACGATGTGATTTCCACCGGCGAGAGCCTGCGGGCGCTGGAGGTGCTGGTGCAGAAAGCCGGCGGCATCATTGCCGGCAAGATGGCGGTTCTGGCGGAGGGCGACGCCCAGAGCCGGGACGACATCCTCTACCTGGAAAAGCTGCCCCTGTTCCACCCCGACGGCACCGTAATGGAATAACTTTTCCCAAAACAGAAAGGTCAGGTATCCCAAAAGGATACCTGACCTTTTTATCGTTGACCTTCCGTAGGGCGAGGGCAGGCCCTCAAGCGCCTCGCCTCCAGTTATGTCATTCTGAGCGAACGAAGTGAGTCGAAGAATCTCCGCCTTTTCCTATGAGATCCTTCGACTTCGCTGACGCTCCGCTCAGGATGACATTTGTCCGCTTCGTCGATGGCATTTCCCGTGACCATATCCGGCGAGGTCAAGACCTCGCCCTACAGGATTTATCTGCATCAACCGCCGCTTTTCAAATGGGGGTGAACACAAACTTCTGAATCAGGCCGTCGCAGTCAGCAAACACCGTCACCGTGCCGTCATCCCGCTTTTGGCTGGAAACCTCCACCCGGTCCCCCTTCAGCATCTGCCGGACATAGGTTTCCGGGTCGTCGGTTTCCACTTCGTCGAAAAAAATGTCCCGCATCTGATTGTTGGGGCAAAGGTTCTGAATCTCCCGCACCAGTTCGTATTCTGCCATAGCCGCATCTCCTTTTTTCTTTGATTATACCAGAGCCGTCGGGAAAAAACAACGGCATTTTGTTTACTTTCCCCCTTGGCGGTGTTATAATAGGAGAATCAACCCTTGGAGGAAATGCCGTGATTTCTGACAACACCTATGTGAAAATTGATTTGGACTGCATTGCCCGGAATTTTGCCGCCGTGGAGGAAAAAGCCGCCGTCCCGGCCATGGCCATCATCAAGGCCGACGCCTATGGCCACGGCGCGGTGCAGGTGGCAAAGCTTTTGCAGGAAAAGTGCCGCTTTTTCGGTGTCTCCTCCATGCTGGAGGCCCGGGAGCTGCGGCAGGCGGGCATCCGCACCCCCATCCTGATTCTGGGGCAGACCCCGGCATCCGCCTTCCCCCTGGCTGTCCGGGAGGAAATTCGCCCTGCCATTTTCCGATATGAGGACGCTCTGGCCCTCTCAGAAGAGGCGGTGGCGCAAAAGAAAATCGCCCCCTTCCACTTTGCGGTGGACACCGGCATGAGCCGGCTGGGCCTGCAGGCAACGGAGGAAAGTGCCGACCTGTGCGCCAAAATCGCCGCCCTGCCCGCCATTCGGGCGGAGGGCATTTTCAGCCATTTTGCCGGGGCGGACTGCCCGGATTTGACCAAAGCCCATGTGCAGGCGGAGAAATTTGACAGTTTCTGCGCCATGCTGGAAGCGCGGGGGCTGCACATTCCCATCCGCCATCTGGACAATTCCGCGGGACTGGTGAATTTTGACCGGCACTATGACATGGTGCGCTCCGGCATCGTCACCTATGGTATGTATCCCAGCGAGGATGTACCCAAAGAGAAGCTGTCCATCCACCCCGCGCTGTCCTGGCACAGCCGGGTGACCCATGTGAAAACCCTGGAGCCGGGGCGGGAAATCAGCTACGGCGGCACTTTTGTCACCACACGCCCCACCGTGGTGGCCACCATCCCCGTGGGCTATGCCGACGGCTACCGCCGCAGCCTGTCCGGGAAATTCCATGTGCTGATTCACGGGCAGAAGGCCCCCATTCTGGGCCGGGTGTGCATGGACCAGATGATGGTGGATGTGACAGGCATCCCCCATGTGCAGCCGGAGGATTCCGTGGTGCTGGTGGGGCGTGACGGCGACAGTGAAATCACCATGGAGGAAATTGCCGCCGCCGCCGACAGCTTCAACTACGAATTTGTCTGCGGCATCAGCCGCCGGGTGCCCCGGTATTACTGCTCCCAGGGCGAAATCGTCCGCTCCGTTTACTATCTGCTACCGGAAGAATGAAAAGGGCCTGCTGCAAAATTTGCTGCTGGCCCTTTTTTCTTTCTCTGCCCCAGTTTTGTCATTCTGAGCGAGCCAAAGGCGCGTCGAAGAATCTCTCCTCTCCCCATGAGATCCTTCGACTTCGCTGCGCTCCGCTCAGGATGACAACGGGGGCGTCACCCGCCCCCGGCAGGGCGTTTCAAATTTTAAAGCGGTTGGAAAATCCAACCGAGCGGCGGGGTCAAGACCCCGCCCTACAGAGGTGATTGGATTTGCGCGCCGGCTCTATGCTGCCCCGACCGAAAACTGACTACTGATAACCGACAACTGGCAACTACACACTACGGCAGTGTCCTTGCCTTACAGGCGTATTCATAGGCCCGCTTATAGTCCTCGGTCTGCTTATAGTGCTGCTCCAGCAGCTCATAGCCCCGGGCCAGCAGGCTGCGGCGCTGCCGGTCCATCTCCTCCCGGTAATAAATGCTGGTGCGGGGCAGATTTTCCAGCAGCGGCACCGCCTCCAGGGCGCGGCCTTCCTCCAGAAGCTTTTTCCCCTGCTCCAGGGCGCAAACCGCCTGCAAATAGCTCTGCTCCGCATCAAACAGGGGGTCTGGCTGCCGGTAGCGGCTGAGAATATTCAGCGTCTGGGCATAATTTTTCCGTCCAAAGGCCTGCCGCGCCTGCTCCATCACCTGAAGATTGGGGGAAACGGCGGTTTCCTCCTGCAAAAAATAGCTCACCGGCTTTCCCAACCGCTGGGCCAGATATTGCAGCGTTGCAACGGAAGGGCCGGCCTTGCCGCTTTCGATTTGCGAGAGCATATTGCGGGTGATGGCCCCGCCGCACAGCTGCCGCTGGGACAGTCCCGCTTCCAGCCGGGCCTGCCGCAGTTTTTCGCCCAATTCCATGTTTTGCTCCTCCCGTAATTTTAATTTACCCCCAGTATAGCACAGTTTTCCGGAAATTTCCATATTCAAGAAAATTTCATTTGCTATTTTCCCTGTTTTGCTATATAACTAAAGTAATTCTGATGATAAAAGGTGAAAAATTTTGAACGATAAAGCATTTATTTTCCAGGCGCGGGACAATGTGTCCGCCGCCTCCTATTCCCCCAGAAAGCTTGCCCTCATTCACACCGGTGTGGTGGCTGTGGTGGGCCTGCTTGTGGCGGTGCTGAATTACCTTCTGAACATTGGCATCGGCAGCACCGCGGGCCTGAGCGGCATCGGCACCCGGACGGCGCTGGAAACCGCCCAGACGGTGCTGCAGCTAATCAGCACCGTTCTGACCCCCTTCTGGGCCATCGGCTTCATCGCTGCCGCGCTGCAATACGCCAACCGGGGTAATCCCACGCCCCACACCCTGCTGACGGGCTTCCGCTGCTGGGGGCCGGTGCTGCGGCTGCTGCTGCTGCAATTCGGCCTGTACTTTCTGGTGGCCATGGCGGTATCCCAGGTCGGTTCCGTGCTGTATTCCCTGTCCCCTGCCTCCAGCCGGCTCTATGCGCTGATGGAGCAGCTGACCCTGGAAGGGGGCGACATGGAGCAGCTGCTGTCCCAGCTGGATGCGGATGTCCTGATGGATGTGCTGCTGGGGATGCTGCCCTTTTTGCTGATTCCCATGCTGGCGGTCATCCTCTACCTGTCCTACCGGCTGCGCTTTGCCCAGTATCTGCTGATGACCTTCCCCCGGATGGGCGCTATGCTTGCCATGGCGCAGAGCTTCAAGCTGACCAAGGGTAACTGCCTGCGGCTGCTGAAGCTGGACTTGCGGTACTGGTGGTTCTATCTGCTGGAGGTGCTGGTGACGGTGCTCTGCTACGGCGATTTGCTGCTGGAGGTGCTGGGGGTTAACTGGGGCGATGCCGGCTGGCTGGCTTCCCTTTTGTTCTACGCCCTGGCGCTTACGGTGCAGACGGCGCTGTATGTGTGGAAAAAGCCCCAGGTGCTCACCACCTATGCGTTGTTCTACAAATCCCTGCTGCCCCAGCCGGAAAACGGCGACCAATCCGCTGTCGCGGCTTGATTTTGTGCAATATGACCGAAGCACCCCCGTGGTGCTTCGGTTTTTTGCACAAAAAATGCCTTGCGCAAGCAAATGCCCTGTGCTATACTATTAGGTAGCGTACTACATTTTTACCAGGAGGTTTTCATTGTGAATCAACATTTCGGTGCCCGGTTTCGCGTGCTGCACTGTTACACGGATCAGATGCTGACAAACGCGCTGGCACAAATGAATCTGACTTCCTCCCAGGGACGGATTTTGGGCTTCATCGCCCACAGCCCCACCCCGCCCTGTCCCCGGGACATTGAGGAATTTTTTACCCTGAGCCATCCCAGCGTATCCGGAACGCTGAAGCGCATGGAGGAAAAGGGCTTTCTGGAATTTCGCCCGGACGAAACCGACCGCCGCAGCAAGCGGATTTACCTGCTGCCCAAGGGGAAGGACTGCCACAGCCAGATTGGGCAGACCATCGCCCGCATAGAAGCGACCATCACCGCCGGCTTTTCCCCGGCGGAGCAGGCGCAGTTTTCCGGCTTTCTGGAGTGGGCACTGCGTAATGTGGGCGCGGACTGCTGTCATCAAAAAAAGGAGGAAACTACCCCATGATCAAACGATTGGCCCGGTGTATCCGGGAATATAAATGGGCGGCCATTTTAAGCCCCGTCGCCATGATTGGCGAGGTCGCCATGGAAGTCACCATCCCGCTGATTCTGAAGGTACTGGTGGACGAGGGTGTGGAAAAGGGCAATATGGATGTGGTGCTGCGGCAGTGCCTGCTGTTGGTGCTGTGCTCCTGTGCGTCCCTGTGCTTTGGCGTGGCTTCGGCGTTTTTGGCCTCCAAGGCCGGCACCGGCTTTGCCAAAAATCTGCGCCATGATATGTTCCACCGGGTGCAGAACTTCAGCTTTTCCAACATTGACAAATTTTCCAGTGCTTCCATCGTCACCCGGCTGACCTCGGATGTGGCCAATTTGCAGATGGCCTTCCAGATGATGATTCGTATGGCCATCCGCAGCCCCATGATGCTGATTCTGGCGCTGGTTTCTGCCACCTCCATCAGCCCCCGGCTCAGTCTGGTGTTCTGCGTGGCGCTGCCGCTGCTGGTGGTGGCGCTGGTGTGTCTGGTGCCGCTGGTGTTCAAAATCTTCGACCGGGCCTTTAAGAAATACGACCGGCTTAACAATGTGGTGCAGGAAAACATCCACGGCGTGCGGGTGGTCAAATCCTTTGTCCGCCAACAGCAGGAAATCGACAAGTTCACCGATGTTTCCGCCTCCATCTGCCGGGACTTTACCAAGGCCGACCGCATCATGGCCCTGAGCAATCCCATTATGCAGCTGTGTGTCTACGGCTGTATGCTGGCCATCTCCTGGATGGGCGCCCACCTCATTATGCAGTCGGGCAACAATGAAGCCCTGGGGCTGACCACCGGCGGCCTGACCTCCATGTTCACCTACACCACCCAGATTCTCAGCAGCCTGATGATGCTGTCCATGGTTATGGTGATGCTGACCATGGCCCGCACCCCCCTGAAGCGGTGCTACGAGGTGCTCACCGAGGAGCCGGACATTACCTCCCCGGAAAACCCGGTGACGGAAGTGCAGGACGGCTCGGTGGACTTTGAAAATGTGTCCTTCCGCTACAGCGCGGCGGCGCAGCACCGGGCGCTGAAAGAAGTGAGCCTCCACATCCCCGCCGGTGCCACCGTGGGTATCTTAGGCGGCACCGGTTCCAGCAAATCCACTCTGGTGCAGCTGATTCCCCGGCTGTACGATGTGACCGAGGGCTGCCTGAAAGTGGGCGGCGTGGATGTGCGGGACTACGACCTGGATGTGCTGCGGAACAATGTGGCCATGGTGCTGCAAAAAAACGAATTGTTCTCCGGCACCATCCGGGAAAATCTGCGCTGGGGCAATCCCAACGCCACCGACGAGGAACTGGAGCACGCCTGCCGTCTGGCCTGCGCCCACGAGTTCATCATGTCCTTCCCCGACGGCTATGACACCCACATTGAGCAGGGCGGCACCAATGTGTCCGGCGGTCAGAAGCAGCGGCTGTGCATCGCCCGCGCCCTGCTGAAGCATCCCAAAATCCTGATTCTGGACGACTCCACCTCCGCTGTGGACACCCACACCGATTCCGTCATCCGCAAGGCCTTCCGGGAGGAAATTCCCGGCACCACCAAGCTGATTATCGCCCAGCGGGTTTCCTCCGTGCAGGACGCGGACATGATTGTGATTCTGGACAACGGCACGGTTCACGCGGTGGGCACCCACGAAGAGCTTCTGGCTTCCTGCGCCATTTATCAGGAAGTCTACTATTCCCAGCAGAAAGGAGTGGAATGATATGCCTCCCATGAAACACGCCCACGGCCCCAAGGCCAAAACCCCCGGCAAAACTTTGCTGCGGCTGCTGGGCTATCTGAAAAAATACGCCTTTTCTCTGATTGTGGTGGCGGTATGCATTTTCATCTCCGCCTTTGCCTCCACCAAGGGCAGCGAAAATATCGGCACTCTCATTGACGATTTTATCACCCCCATGCTGAAAAGCGGCTCTGAGGACTACGGCCCCCTGCTGCGCTACCTCGTTTCCATCGGCTGCATCTTTGCCGCCGGTATGGTTGCCAGCTTTTTGCAGCAGTTTCTCATGGCTTCCGTCGGTCAGGGCACCCAGCGGGTCATCCGGGACGAGATGTTCACCAAAATGCAGCATCTTCCCATCCGCTATTTCGATTCCAACACCGCAGGCAACATTATGTCCCGCTTCACCAGCGACATCGACACCCTGCGGCAGATGATTTCCCAGTCCATCCCCCAGGCTTTTTCCTCCATCGTCACGGTGGTGGTGATTCTGGTCGCCATGCTGCGCACCTCCTGGATTCTCACCCTGGTGATGTGCTTTACCGTGTCGGGCATCATGGTTGTCACCATGAAGGTGGTGAAAAAGTCCGGCAAATACTTCATCGGCCAGCAGACCTCGCTGGGTAAGCTCAACGGCTATGTGGAGGAGATGATTCACGGCCAGAAGGTGGTCAAGGTCTTTAACCACGAGCCCCAGTGCAAGGAAGAATTTGACCGGCTCAACGAAGAACTGTGCCAAAACGCCTACACCGCCGGCAAGCTCAGCAACATGATGGGCCCCGTCAACAACAATCTGGGCTATATCCAGTACGCCATCCTCGCCATTGTAGGCGGCGTGATGGCGGTGGCCTCCGGCGGCGAGCTGCTGAGTCTGGGCGGCCTGGTGACATTCCTGACCCTGTCCCGCACTTTTAACCAGCCCGTCTCCCAGATTTCCAACCAGATTAACTCCATTGTCATGGCGCTGGCAGGCGCTGAACGGGTGTTTGAGCTGATGGACCAGGAGCCGGAGGCAGACAACGGCTATGTGACCCTGGTCAACGCCGAAATCGACGAAAACGGCGTCATCACCGAATCTTCCCACCACACCGGCCACTGGGCCTGGAAGCACCCCCATCAGGCCGACGGTACCGTGACCTATACGGAGCTGAAGGGCGACATCACCATGCAGGATGTGGATTTCGGCTATGTGCCGGAAAAAACGGTGCTGCATGATGTGACCCTGTACGCCAAGCCCGGTCAGAAAATCGCCTTCGTGGGCGCCACCGGTGCCGGCAAAACCACCATTACCAACCTCATCAACCGCTTCTACGACATTGCCGATGGCAAAATCCGCTATGACGGTATCAACATCAACAAGATTCGCAAATCCGACCTGCGCCGCTCTCTGGGCGTGGTGCTGCAGGAAACCAACCTGTTCACCGGCACCGTGATGGAAAACATCCGCTACGGCAATCTGGACGCCACGGACGAAGAATGTATCCAGGCGGCCAAGCTGGCAAACGCCCACGATTTCATCATGCGGCTTCCCAAGGGTTATGACACGGAGCTGACCGGAAACGGTGCCAGCCTGTCCCAGGGTCAGCGGCAGTTGATTGCCATTGCCCGGGCCGCCGTGGCAGGCCCCCCGGTGATGATTCTGGACGAGGCCACCTCCTCCATCGACACCCGCACGGAAAAGCTGGTACAGGACGGCATGGATAAGCTGATGCACGGGCGCACCGTGTTTGTCATCGCTCACCGGCTGTCCACCGTGCGCAATTCCGACTGCATCATGGTGCTGGACCACGGCCGCATCATCGAGCGGGGCACCCACGAGGACCTGATTGCCCAAAAGGGCACCTACTATCAGCTCTATACCGGTGCTTTCGAGCTGGAATAATCCCATGAAACCCATAAAAAAGCCGGGAGCAAAAAGCTCCCGGCTCTGATTTTTTCGAAATATCCCCAAACGCCCTCCCAAATTGGGGTTTGTCGGGGTGTTTGGAATAACCAATGTAGGGCGGGGTCTTGACCCCGCCGACCTGTATCGTAATCAGCAGTCCCAGACAAGGCAGCAGCCCCCCGCTGTCATCCTGAGCGGAGCGTTAGCGAAGTCGAAGGATCTCATGGGGAAAGGCAGAGATTCTTCGACTCACTCCGCTGCCTCAGAATGACAAACTTTTTACCTCTGAGCGGCGAGGCGGTGCGCCCGCAGGGAATTGGCATATATATGATTGCCGGGGGCAATCATACAACAATCAATAAGACCTCGCCCCACAGTGAGCTGTTTCATCTGCCCGATAAACCCCAATTTATCGGGGTACGGGCCGGCTCTATGCCGCCCCGACTGACAAATAGCATTTTACTCCTGCGTTTCTTCCTCATTTTCCTGATTTTTTGCGGTTTTCTTCTCCCACCACAAAATTGCCCCCGCGCCAAGGCTCATGGCAGCCGACAGCACCCCCACATAGAACCAGGGGTCGCCGCAGATTTTGCGCCACACGGCATCAGTTCCATAGTACATTTCCCGCCCGGCGGTGACGCCGCAGCGGGCTGCCACCAGCACCGCCAGGATGCCGCAGCCAATGCAGATGCCCAAATAAGGAATTTTTTTCATATTTCCCTCCAAAATGCCGTCACCACAGGACAAACAGCACCAAAACAATCAAAAAGCCAAAGTTAAACAGGCTAAAATAGCGAATGTAATACCCGGTTTTGCCGGGATTGTGACTGGTATATTCCCGGAAGGTAATCAAACTGGCCAGGGACGCAATCAGCGTGCCCACGCCGCCGATGTTCACCCCCAGCAGCAGCTGGCGGTAATTCTCCGTAAACTGGGACAGCAGAATGGCGGTGGGCACATTGCTGATAAACTGGCAGGAAAGCACGCTCATCAGCAGGGTGTTTTTCTCCAAAAGGCCGGACAAAATCCGGCGAACTCCCTCAATTCTTGCCATATTCCCGGAGAAAATGAAGAAAAATACAAAGGTCAGCAGCAGCGGGTAGTCCACCATTTTCAGCGCCTTCCGGTCCGCAATCAGCAGCACCAGCGGAATCACCACCAGTCCCACCTGATAGGGAATCCCCCGAAACACGATGGCGATTGCCAGCGCAAAAAGTGCCAGATACAGCGCTGTCCGGGCCAGCGGCAGCTTCGGCGTCTCCGCCTTCACCTCCAGCGGCTCCGGCCGGACGAACACCAAGCAGCACACCGTAATCAGCACCACCGCCACCACAAAGGGCAGCAGCATGATTTGCACAAACTCCCCGGTGGGAATCTCAAATTTGGTGTACAGGTAGAGATTCTGAGGGTTTCCGAAAGGAGTCAGCATTCCCCCCAGATTGGCGGCGATGTTCTGCATGATGAAGGTAAAGGCCATATACCGCTGCTTACCGGTGGATGTCAGCACCAGATACCCCAGGGGCAGGAAGGTCAGCAGCGCCATGTCGTTGGCAATGAGCATGGAGCCGATAAAGGTGATATACACCAGCGCCAGCACCGCCATGCGGGCATTGCGGAACAAACGCACAATCTGCTGGGCCAGAATGTAGAAAAACTGCACATTCTTCAGGGCGCACACCACCGCCAGCACACAGAACAGGCAGGTGAGGGTTTTCACATCAAAATAGCCAAGGTAGGCTCTGTCCGGCGGCACGAACAGCATGGTGATGCAGGCCGCCGCCAGCGCCACCAGCATCACCACATTTTTCCGCAGAAAAGCGGTTGTATTTTGAATAACCAGATGTCTTGTCATAAAAAGGGCACTCTTTTCTCTTATTTCCGCCCAATACTATACCACATTTCCCCAAAAAAGCAACAAAAAAATCCGCCCTCCGGCGGACAGAGAAATAACCCTTAACCAATCAAGTAATCACCTCGACTGTTAAGGGTTATTCCTCTTGGTGCTTGGGTTCAATCATTGGTTAACCTCGCTTTCTATGGATTCGGCTTCATCTTCCCTGACGAAATTTGAATTGCTTCCGTTTGGCATTCAATCGTTTCTCGTACAAAAATTTATGTAATCGGAAGATTGGGAAAAGATGAACCGGAAAAGGAGAAGTTTTCTGTCCCCTTCTGTACTTAAAGAATATCACAGCTTTTGCCCCTTTTCAAGACGGAATAGCGCACAAAAAACGAAGTCAGTCTTTGTGTAAAATACAGATTTCCTCTATATGCGCACATTTTGGGTTGACTTTTTGTTCTTTCTTTGATATTATGGTAATGTTGAGGGCCGTTCCTGTGGGAACAGCCCCTTTTTTATTGCATTTGATACAGCATCCAAAATACCAGTGCCACCGCCATGGCGCTTCCGCCGCTGATGAAGAGGAACGAGAATCCCCTGACCGGATTCTGCATTTTCCGCGATACATAGTCGCCGTAGCGCTCAAAGCCCTCCCGGCGGGCACCGGGCATCAGGGCAGAAATCGCCACCCGCACGCAGTAGGAAACGCCCCACAGCGCCCCCTCGTTGGACGCCCAGAGCAGAGATCCCAGCAGCACCATCCCAATCCCCGGAATGGTAAAAGCGTCGCACAGGAGCCTGCAGCGCTCCTGCGGCGCTGCTCCGGCAAAGTCCCGCGGCCCCAAATAGGCCCAAATGAGCAGGGCCGTCCCAGCGGCGCAGGTGCCATACTTCGCCAGATTGATTTTCAAACGGGCGCTCATGAGGTCCCCAGCTCCTTTCTGTAAGCCTGCTCCTCGGCATCGTTGCAGCGGACGAAGTGTCCGGGCAGGATTTCCCGCAGGGTGGGCGGATTTTCAGCGGAATCCTGCTCCGGCGGCGGGTTATAGGTGATTCTCCTGCGGTTTCGCTCCGCATGGGGGTCGGGCAGCGGGATGGCGGACAGCAACGCCTTGGTGTAGGGGTGCAGCGGGCGGGCAAACAGCTCCTCCGAATCCGCCAACTCCACCAAATGGCCAAAGTACATAACGCCAATACGGTCGGAGAAATATTTCACCACAGACAGGTCATGGGCAATGAACAAAATGGACAGCCCCAGCTTCTGCCGCAGCTCGCCCAGCAGATTCATGACCTGGGCCTGAATGGACACATCCAGAGCGGAAATCGGCTCATCAGCAATCAGCAGCTCCGGCTCCATAATCACCGCCCGGGCAATGCCAATGCGCTGCCGCTGGCCGCCGGAAAATTCGTGGGGGTAGCGGGAAGCATGCTCCCGCACCAGCCCCACCAGCTCCAGAATTTCAAACACCTTTTCGTCAATTTTCTTCTTGTCCCGCATCCCGCTGATAATCAGCCCCTCGGCAACAATCTCCCGCACCGTCATGCGGGGGTCGAGGGAGGCCATGGGGTCCTGAAAAATCATCTGGATTTGGGTGATTTTGGGGTCGGCATTCTTCTTGCTGGAATTGCAATGGTCAGCCTTGGCCGCGGCAATTTCGCCGCGCAGCTGCCGGATGCGCTTTTTCCGGGCGGCAATCTGTGGCTGTGCACCGCCTGCTTTCTTCAGTGCCCTGATTTGTGCCTTACAGCAGGCAATTTCATCCTGATAGGACTTGGTTCCTGCGCAGATGCGCTTGCCCTTGAAATAGATGCTGCCGGAGGTAATGTCGTAAAGCTTGATGATGGAGCGGCCGGTGGTGGTTTTTCCGCAGCCGGACTCCCCCACCAGACCGAACACTTCCCCCTTTTTAATCTCAAAGCTCACATCGTCCACCGCCCTGGTGGGGCCAAAATACTGGCACAGGTGCTCCACCTTCAGCAAGATTTCCTGATTTTCCATTATAGCCCACCTCCCTGCCGGGACTTCATTCGCGCAATCCGTTCGGACACAATGGGGGGCATCTGTACCTTGGGCGCATCGGGATGGAGCAGCCAGGTGGCCGCCCGATGGGTTTCGGAAATGGCGAACATGGGCGGCTGCTGCTCAAAATCAATCCGCATGGCGTACTTGTTGCGGCTCGCAAAGGCGTCACCCACAGGAGGGTCAATCATATCCGGGGGCGTGCCGGGGATGGCCTCCAGCTTTTCCCGGGTATCCAAATCCGGCACGGAGGAAAGCAGCGCCCAGGTATAGGGGTGGCGAGGGTCATAGAACACATCGTCCACCGTGCCGTATTCCACAATTTTCCCGGCGTACATCACGGCAATGTTGTCTGCCATGTTGGCCACCACCCCCAGGTCATGGGTGATGAACAGGACAGACAGATGCCGCTCCCGCTTCAGCTTGTTAATCAGCTCCAGAATCTGGGCCTGAATGGTCACATCCAGCGCTGTGGTTGGCTCGTCGCAAATCAGAATTTCCGGGTTGGCAGCCAGGGCGATGGCAATGACAATTCTCTGCCGCATCCCGCCGGAGAGCTGGAAGGGATACTGGTCATACCGGGCAGGGGCATTGGGGATGCCCACCTCCTCCATGAGGCGAATCACGCTCTTTTTGATTTCCCGCCGGGACAGTCCCCGGCCACCCATTCCCTCGGCAATTTGCCGGCCCACCCGGACGATGGGGTTCAGGCAGGACATGGGGTCCTGAAACACCATGGCAATCTGCTTTCCCCGGATGCGGCACAGTTCTTCCTCGGAAGAGCGGAGGATGTCCTGCCCCCGCAGGAGAATCTGCCCGCCCTCAATGCGGGCGTTTCCCGGCAGCAGCCCCATCATGGCACGGCTGGTGACGGACTTTCCGGAGCCGGATTCCCCCACCAGGGCCAGTGTCCCGCCCCGCTCCAGCGCAAAGGAAACCTCCCGGACGGCTTTCAGACTTCCGTTGGCGGTTTGGAAGGAAATCGCCAGATTTTTTACTTCCAGAATCTTTTCCATCGGATTCCTCCCAATGACCCCAAATCTTCTGCAAGGCAGTACCTCCATTTTTCCCCCGGCGGAAGAAAATATGCGATCTGCGCAAAAAAGCTCCCGCACCGGGAGCTTTTGCTTTTGTACCTATAACAAATTGTGCCGGAGCAGAGCTCCGGCACAATTCAAAATGCTTTTCTTTTCGCTCTGCACGGCCATTGGTACAGAACGGCTGAATCTGGTATTTCCCGCGGGGTTTTTCTCAGCCAAACAACAGAGAAACCAAAATCACAATCACACCGACCACATAGTAGGGAACAAAATAGTAGTCCCCCGCAGCCCGCTTCTCTGCTTTTCCATTGGAATAGTCGGCATAAGTTCTTTCCTTGCGCTGTTGACCGCTGCCCTTGGGCGAAAACAAATAGCCAAACAGGTCAAATGCCCCCAGATAGGCCACCGTCATCAAGGCGCCGATGAGGAAAGTCACCCAGCCCGACACGGAAAGGGTCTCATACCAAACAAAGCGGGCGTTCGTTCCCACCGGAAGTGTCAGGAAGCGAAAGGCACCGGCCGCAACCGCCAGAATGACGGCGGCAATGTAGTGCCCGGGAGAATGAGCAAAAACTTTCTTCAAAAACTGCATGGTCAGTCCTTCAAATTCTTCCGATACTCTGCCAGCTCTGCCTCATTGCAGTAAACCATGTGGCCGGGCTTCAGCTCGCGCAGCGCGGGCAGGTCCGTTTCATAGTTATGCATGGAGGGATCGTAGATAATCCGTTCCCGGTTCTTTTCCGTCCGCGGATTGGGCTTGGGAATTGCAGACAGCAAGGCTCTGGTATAAGGATGGGTAGGATTCTTAAACAGCTCATCACTGCTGGCCATTTCCACCACCTTGCCGAAATACATAACCACAATGCGGTCGCAGAAATACTTGACCACGGAAAGGTCATGGGCGATGAAAATGAGAGACAGACCCAGCTCCTGCTTCAGTTCATTCAGCAGGTTGATAATCTGTGCCCGGATGGAAACATCCAGTGCACTGATGGGCTCGTCACAAATCAGCAGCTTGGGGTTCATAATCAGGGCACGGGCAATGCCAATTCTCTGGCGCTGGCCGCCGGAGAACTCGTGGGGATAGCGGGAAGCATGCTCTGCCACCAGGCCTACCTTTTCCAGCATTTCCACCACACGCTCGTGATTCTTGGCCTTGTTCTTAAAGCCCTGAATCCGAAGGCCCTCCTGAATGATGTCCTCAACGGTCATTCGGGGGTCCAGAGAGTCGATGGGGTCCTGGAAAATCATCTGGATTTCGTTGACCAGCTTGCGGGAAGTGTGGGCATTGTCAAAGCGAATCTGCTTCAAATCCGCTTTCAGCTCATGCACCCGCTGCGTGTCCTTGTTTTGCTTGGCCAGCTTCAGTTCCTTCTTCGTCCATCTCTCACCGGCGGAGATGCGGACGCCGCGATAATACACGGAGCCGGAAGTGATATTGTACAGCTTGATAATGGAGCGGCCGGTGGTGGTTTTGCCGCAACCGGATTCGCCCACAATGCCGATGCACTCACCTTCATGCACATCGAAGGAAACATTGGAAACTGCCTTAAAATCAGTCTTTTTTGGTCCCTTACCCACCGTGAAATACTGTTTCAGGTGTCTGACAGAGAGCAAAATATTCTCGTCCCGCAGCTCCGGCTTCTGCTTCACGCGAGGGTTCAGACCATATTGCTTTTTGATAACGATCATATTACTTGCCCTCCGCCAAAGCATTTTTAATTCTCTCGGAAACGATCTTGGGCATTTCAACCTTGGGAGCGTTTTCGTGGAGGAGCCAGGTAGCCGCATAGTGGGTATCGGAAATCTTGAAGAAAGGCGGCTCCTGTTCAAAGTCAATCTTCATGGCATATTTGCTGCGCAGGGCAAAGGCATCACCCTTGGGGGGATAAATCATGTTGGGCGGGGTACCGGGGATGGCATCCAGCCGCTCCTTGCTGTCCACATCCGGGATGCTGGACAGCAGAGCCCAGGTGTAGGGGTGCTTGGGGTCGAAGAACACTTCTTCCGCCGTGCCATGCTCCACAATCTTGCCGGCGTACATCACCGCCACCCGGTCGGCCATGTTGGCCACAACGCCCAGGTCGTGGGTAATGAAGATACAGGACAGCTTTCTCTCCCGCTTGATCTTCTTAATCAGTTCCAGAATCTGTGCCTGAATGGTCACATCCAGAGCCGTGGTAGGCTCATCACAAATCAGAATATCCGGGGCCGCAATCAGAGCGATGGCGATAACGATTCTCTGGCGCATACCGCCGGAGAACTCGAAGGGATACTGGTTGAATCTTCTCTCGGGGTCGGGGATACCCACTTCCCGCATAATGTCCAGTGCCCGGCGCTTTGCCTCAGCCTTGGTGATGGAGAATGCGTTCTCCAACTGCTCTTTCTTGTCCTTAATTTCCTGCTGGATGGCAGTCTTCTTGGCCTTAATCTCGCTCTCCTTGGCTTTAACAGCCTTCTGAAGAGAATCCTTTTGATCACCGGTGGCTTTCGCCAGCTTGGCCTTCAGCTCTGCCAGCTCCTTCTCTTCCGCTGCGGCGGCATGAGGCTGCTGCTTCTTCAGCTCGGCAATCTCCGCCTTGTACTTTTTCTCAACGGACTCCTTGTAGCGCTTGACCTCAGCCTTGGCATACTTTTTGCGGTTTTCCAGTCTTTGCTTCAGCTCAGGCTGAATTTCCTTCAGATGCTTCCGGGTCTCCGCAACGGCAGCTTTGCACTCTGCCTTGGCTGCGGCGGAAGCCTTTTTCTTTTCATCAGAGGACAGGCTGTCGTCCTTGGCAATTTCCTGCAGTTTGGTCTTGCAGGCAAAGCGGTGCCGCTCCTCCTGAACATTGGCCTGCACCTGTGCATTCTTATATGCTGCCAGATCCGTGGAAACCAGATCGTCGTACATTCTCTTGAGCTTATCCGAACTGACGCGGGTCGCTTCCGTAATCTGATGACCGATTTTCACGATGGGGTTCAGGCTGGACAGGGGGTCCTGGAAAATCATGCCGATTTTCTTGCCGCGGATGCGATGGAACTCATCCTCGGAAACTTCCAGCAGATTCTCCCCTTCATAGAGGATGGAACCGCCTTCCACAACGGCATTATTGGCCAGAATGCCCATGATTGCCTTGCTGGTAACGCTCTTACCGGAGCCGGACTCGCCGACGATACACAGGGTTTCGCCCTCATAAAGGTCAAACGACACACCACGAACAGCTTTCACCAAGCCGTTATCGGTGGTAAAGGAGATTTTCAGGTCCTCTACTTCCAATACTTTCTTCTTGTCATTGCCACTCATGTTCAGTCACTTCCTTTCAGAGAGGGATTCAGTGCATCACGCAGGCCATTACCGAACAGGTTAAAGGAAATCATGATGACAGAAATAATAATTGCGGGGAAAATAATCAGAACAGGTGCAGAGCCAATAAACTGCTGGTTGGTAGAAAGAATGTTACCAAAGGAGTTGGAGCCCTGCAGGCCCAGGTTCAGGTAGGACAGCGTTGCCTCGCTGAAGATAACGCTGGGGATGGACAGGATGCTGCCGGTCACGATGGTGCCCAGTGCATTGGGCAGAATATGCCGGAAAATCAAACGGAAGTCGCCGGCACCCAGCGTACGGCTGGCCAGGATGTATTCGCGGCCCTTATAGCGGTAGAACTGGGTTCTGGTTCGACCGGCAGTGCCCATCCAGCCTGTCAGACATAGTGCCATACCGAAGGTAATGATGTTGTTACTCAGCAGCAAAATCGCCAGGGTCATCACAACAATCCATGGCACACCGCTGAGGATTTCCGTAAAACGCTCCATCAAAAGGTCCACATTGCCGCCGAAGTAGCCGGAAATGGAACCCCAGACCAGACCAAAGGACAGGCAGATGGCGCTGACCACAATGGACAGGATGAAAGAGGTACGCAGACCGTTGAAGCAGTTGGTAATCAAATCCAGGCCCTGGCCGTCGGTACCGAGCAGGTACTTGGGCATATTTTCGTAACCCAGCATCTTGTAGCCCACAACCTCACAGGTCAGCTGGTAGGCAACGGTGTCGATGCCGGGAACAACCACCTCCGTCTGCTCCTTGACAGACAGGATGGGGCATTTATCCTCGTTGAGAACCTTGAACGACTCCACGCCCACAGCGGGGTCATACTCACACCAACCCTTGTCAATATAGCTCTGCATATTGGTCAGGGTGATGTCCTTGGTTTCCATAACGCCGTAGATGGCCTCGTAGGGGTCATAGACAAACTTGCAGTTGCCGCGATAGGCACGGTAAACGCCCTTATCGCCGTTGCTGCGCCAGTAACCGGGGGCAAAAGTGCCGTCATCCCGCTTGCCCAGCAGCATCTTGCCGTTGGCATCGTTCATGCTCATGGCAGCAAGTCTTTCCTGCATGGCCTCGTCCGCGTTGGCGGCAGAAACCGTCAGGGACTCCAGAGCGATATAGCCCTTCTGGCTCTCCAGACACTTGACTTCAAAACGGATTTTACCGTCGGTCAGCTCGGTCAGGCCGGCATTTGCAATTGCCTGGCTGATGTTCAGGGTCTGCTCGCCGTAATCCTTGGACCAATCCTTCAGCAGCAGCTCGTGCTTGTCGGAATTCTGGCGCTTGCCGTTGACCAGCTCACCGTACTCAATAAACACCCGGTACTCGGTGGCAGCCAGGTTCTTCAGAGAGTCAAAGACGAAATCCTCGTTGGCTTCCAGCTGGGCAGGGTCTGCCAGAGTGAAAGTCAGGCTGTAGCCACCATCCACATTGAAATCCACCTCATCATAGATTTCCAGATAGGAAACCGTGCCGCCCTTGGCAATGGTTTTGCCGGCAGCGAAGATGAAGATGCCGCCCTCGGCATAGGCATCGGCCTTGTTCATGTACTGCTTTTCATTGATTTCCAGTGCAACAATGGCGTTGGGGTTGTAATCACCCATGGGCACATCATTGATGGTATCGTAAGGGATGCCGCTGAGCAGCTTGGTGCCGTTCCAGAAGGTGGACCATTCCCCCTCCACGGGTTCAAACAGTCTCGGCAGCAGCAGACGCTCCTTGGGATGAACACCGGACACATCGTAGGGAGAGAGCATGGGGTAGAAAATTGCCAGCAGCAGCAGCGTGCCAATCAAAAAGGCCGCCACCACGGAGGACTTGTTCTTGGCAAACCGGCGCAGAGCGTCCTTGCCGAAGGTGGTTGCCTTGGTGTCGAACTTTGCGTCGTAAATCTTCTTATTGGCCTGGGTCAGCTCAAAAGAATCGGGTTTGAATTCGTATTTCTTATTGTTATCCATTATTTCTTTGCCCCCATTCTGATTCTCGGGTCGATAAATCCATAAGAAATATCGAGAACCACGCCTGCCACCAGGCTAATGGTCGTAAACACAGCCATGTCCACGAAAAGGACATTGTAATCCTTACTGTTCAGCGCATCCACATACAGGCTGCCGATGCCGGGAATACCGTAAAGTCTTTCCAGAATCATGGAGCCGCCCAGCACGCCGATGACCTCAGCCAGGATGGAAGGAACAATGGGAACCATGGCATTTCTCAGGGCGTGGCGCAGGATTGCCTGCTTCTTGGTCAGGCCCTTGGTTCTGGCCAGCAGCAGATATTCGCTGGACATGACCTCGCACAGCTCTGCACGGACAAAACGGCAGTAACCGGCAATGGAGCCAAAGGACAGACAGCAAACAGGCAGGATGTAGCCCAGGATTTGTTGCTTCAGCGGCGCAGTATTCGATGGCCACTGAGAAGGCAGCAGCTGGGTGTTGTAGCAGAAAATCAGCATCAGGAAGGTAATCAAAACAAAGCTGGGGATAGAAGTCATCACCATAACGCCGGTGGACAGGAAATGGTCGATGGGCTTATTCTTATTCAGAGCCGCCACAATACCCAGCAGAATGCCCAGAGGCACGGAAATCAGCGTGGCGAAAATATTGACCTTGATGCTGTAGGATAGTCGGCTTGCGATAATCACGCTGGCCTTCACGCCCATCTTAATGTGGGAGGAAGTGCCCCAGTCCCACTTGGTCACGATGTTGCTCAGCCACTGGGTATACTGCGCCATGGTGGGCTTGAGGTAATAGTGATAGGTAGCGCCGCCGCTGGACGGCTGGTATTTGAACAGCAGTTCACCCGCATCATCCTGGGGGCCGTTAAATCTCAGGACAAAGCCATCCCGCACCTGAGACTCATAGTAGGCAAACTGGTCGCTGATCATACCCACAGGCCGCTCAAAGGGCAGGCACTTAATCAGGATAAAAGACAGCGACAGAATGATGAAGGAAGTAACCAGTGCAAGTCCGATTCGCTTCAGTACATATTTCCACATACTCATTTCTCCTATTTCTTACATTTTTTGTCTATTATATTTCATTTTACGGCTGAACAGACCCAAGTTCCCGGCTGTCAGCCAAGCAAAACCTGGCAATCAATAAAATAAAATATAATAAACAAAAAATTTTATTTTACCGGGGGCATACGCATGGTTCCGCAAAAAACCCAAGTATGCCCTGACCGGCGGCATCGATAATGCCGTCGGTCAGGGGCATTTTCAGGTTTCGTGGGTCAAACCCTCCGGCTTGCCGGAGGGTTCGACAATAGATTTACTTGGATATTAGCCCAGCAGATCGCCTTCAGCCAGAACGCCGAAGCCATAGCCGGGGATGTAGTTGGTCCAGTCACCGGTACCGGGGTTGACGCGCTCGTTGTACATCACATAACCGCCGTCGCCGAACAGGGTCAGACCGGTCAGGAAGTTGTCAACAGCGTACTTCTCCAGGATACCCAGGATCTCGGTGCGCAGCTCGTAAGAAGCGGACACATAGCTGACCCACTCGCCGTCGGTGGGCATCACGATTGCCTCGCCGATGGGATCATCGCCGTAGACGGAAACCAGGCCCGTGCCAGCTTCGCCATTGATGTTGGTCTCGAAGTACACATCGTAGCCGTAAACATAGGTGAAGGCAGTGTACTTAGCAGCCTGCTCAGCGGTCAGGGTAGCGGTGGCAACGCCGTTTTCAACGGTGAAGGGGATGGAGTCCTCTTCGTAGTCGGCGTACTTGCCGTCGCTGCAGCCGAAGACGACCACATCCACAACCTTGGAGGTGCCGGCGGGGCAGTTCAGCTCGCCAACATTCAGCTTAACGGTCAGAGTGCCGTCAGCATTCTCGGTGAAGCCGTTCAGGTTTGCAGCGTAGGAAGTCAGCAGGTTGCCCTTGCCGTCGACCAGAGCGCCACCGTCAGCGGCCTGCCACAGGGAGTTGAAGGACCAGGTACGGCCGTCAAAGTTCAGAGCCGCGCTGGGAACGGAGGTGTCAACGCCCCAGTTCAGGGTGAAGCCGGAGGAGTTGTCGGAACGCATAACTTCCATGAAGTTCAGGGGGTTCAGGGAGTTACCGGAGATGGAGCCGAAGCCCAGGTCGAACTGGCCGACCATCATCTTGGCGTAGTAAACATCGTCCCACTTGGCAACAGCCATGTTGTCCACAACGATGGTCAGGTTGCCGCCGCAGCTGTTGAAAGCGTCCTGAATGTACTTGGCAATGTACTTACCGTAGTCATCAATCTGGTAGGCGTACATCCATGCGATTTCGATATGGACTTCGTCGCCAGCCTTGTAGGAACCGTTGGCAATCAGCTCATCGCAGGCAGCCTTGAAGTACTGCTGAGCCAGAGCCAGGGAGTAGCCATAGCCGTCGGTGTTCTCTCTCAGTTCGGCAACAGCGTTCTTGTGAGCCTCGGTGGAGTTGTAGGAAACACCATTCTCGGGGTCAGACAGGTAAGCGGAGCCGAAGTAGTTAGCGGAAGGAGTCTTGCCCAGGATTTCAGCGAAGCCCTTTCTGTCGATGCAGAAATTCAGGCCCTTCAGGAAGTTGTCGTTGGACATGATGGGCTTGACATCCCAGTAATTTTCCTTGGGAGTCTGGGCAATGGAGCCGTTCTCACCGAACAGAGCTTCCCACTCCTCCATGGTGCAGGTGTTCATGTTCAGCTTAAAGGTGGAGCTGTCCAGAGTGGTGGTAGCGCGGGGGTCATTTCTGTAGTTTTCCAGCTGAGTGGAAGGAATGGCGACAGCGTCCAGCTTGCCAGCCAGGAATTCCTTCAGAGCAGCCTCGTTATCGGTCTGCTGAGCAGCCAGAACCATCATGTACACGCCGGGGATCTGATAACGGCCGCCGTCCGGGTACAGGTCGTTCTTCTTAAAGACGATTTCCTTGTTGGACTGCCAGGCCTCCAGCACATAGTAGCTGGTGGACAGGGAGGTGTCAACAGGAGACCAATTGCCGTCAGAGGAGAAGGTGGCGTAGTTCTTCAGGCCGCCAATCAGCTCCAGGAAGTCGGCGGGGATGGGGCCGTACAGGGAAGAAGCCAGGTAATACATGGCGTAGAAGGAGTTGCAGGGCTGGCAGAACTCGAAGGTCAGGTAAGCCTTGCCGTTCTCTTCAGTAGCCTGGATACCAACCTGGTTCCACAGCTCCTCGTCGAAGCCATTGGCAGTACCCACATAGTACTCTTCAATGCCCTTGATGGAGCCGGCCTTCTTGTTGGCGTTCTCAGGGCCACGGGCGATGCCGTTGGACTGGTTGTACATTTCCTTCCAGGCGGTCAGGTAATCCTCCAGAGCGACCTCACGGCCAGCGAAGGCAGCCAGTTCGGGAACCTTGGACAGGGTGTTGTACTTCAGCTGAGAGCCAACCTTGACTTCAAACTTATAGATGGTAGCCATGCCGTTCTCATCGGGGTTCACAGCGACGGGCTTTTCGTTAGCCAGTTCGCAGATCCAGTCATAGCCGTCTTTTTCTTCATTCATAGCATTGCCCCAGAAGCCACCGGCAATGTAGCCGAACAGGTCACCGGCAGCGGAGCCCTTGTCGTCCCAGTAGTTGGCAGTGCCCTGGTCATCAGCCTGGAAGGTCTGATAGTAGGTGCTGTAGCCGCTGGGAACCACAACAGGATCGGTAGGATCGGTGGGATCAGTCGGGTTGTTACCCTGGCTGGGATTGGTGCCGCTGGGGGTGGGAGCCTTGGTGGGGTCTGCCGCGGGGGTACAAGCCGCAATAGACAGAACCATGGCCACTGCCAACAGCAGAGCAAGCAGTTTCTTAACGTTCATAAATTTCCCTCCTAGTTTTATATTCCTCCGCTCGCGGCGGAAAGAATTTAAAATATTGAATTGGCCTGAAGCTGCCGCCGGTCTGATTATCCATTTTATGTAGACAACCGTTGCCAGTGCGTAGACACTCAGAACCAATTGATGTAGAGAGTATAACATAAACTTGCAGGATAATCAAGAGCGAATTCTCAAAAAATTCAAAAAAATCACTGATAAGACGGGCATTTGTTGGGCTTTCTTTTTTCTTCCTTTGTGCATTTTTCACAAAAGGCGGTGGTTGTTTTTAACTGAAAGTCATTTTTTCTTAATTTGTTCGTGAAGCACAGAACGGAGATTTTTGCATAATATTCACTTTCATGCACGATATATCCATTTTGTAATATTTATTCCTGCTCCGGCCCCGTTTTTTGGGAGATTTTGGGTGAAAAAAGCCTCTTCAAAATGAATATTCCCTCACTGGTGGCACATCGTCCGCGGCAGAAAACACACCTCCCGCAAAACCGGGCGATTGGGTTGTTTTCCCCGGTTTCAGAGGGTTTTTGGGGGATTTCCCAAAAATTTTCAGCAAAATAACCCCTGGAAATCCATCTTTTCAAAGAGGAAAAGCCATGCTTTAGCCCGGTAAATTTGGGTTTGGCGGGGTGTTTGGAATAACAACTGTAGGGCGGGGTCTTATTAATTTATGTATGATTGCCCCCGGCAATCATGGATATGCCAATTCCCTGCGGGCGCACCGCCCCGCCGGCCTGTATCGTAATCAGCAGTTCTATGTGAGGCAACAGGCCCTCCATTGTCATCCTGAGCGGAGCGTCAGCGGAGTCGAAGGATCTCGTGGGGAACGGTGAGATTCTTCGACTCGCCTTCGGCTCGCTCAGAATGACACACCTGTTTGCTCTTGAGCGGCGAGGTCAAGACCTCGCCCTACAATGGGGTGATGGAAACAGCCCGATAAGCTCCAATTTATTCGCCCCTACTATATAAATAGTAAGCACGCACCGTAATTTTGTCCCCGCGGGAAAAAATCTGAAATACCCTCTACAAAAATCCGGCCGGATGTGCTATATTTCTCTTATCTGAAAATCACAGCACAGGAGGTTTACTATGAACGCTGCATTCTATACCGAAAACCGAAAAAAATTCCTGGAGAAGCTGGAGGAAAACTCCGTCGCCTTCTTCCACTCCGGCCTGGCTCCTGTCAAGAGCAACGACCAGGATATGCACCCCTTCTCCGTCAACCGCAATTTCTATTATCTCACCGGCATTGACGAGCAGAATGTGTGGCTGGTGCTGACCAAGACTGCGGGCGGCACTTCCGAAACCCTGTTCATCGCTCAGCCGGACGAATTCCTCATCAAGTGGAACGGCGAAATGATCACCGTGGAGCAGGCAGCCCAGAAAAGCGGCATGAGCGCCGTCTCCATCCGCTATCACCAGGATATGGACCGGCTGGTGGCCGGCATGGTGTTTAACGGCCGGGTCCTGACCGGCCCCGCCACGAAGGCATACTTCTCCTTCGACCGGCTTTCCATGAACGCCGCCGCCACCCCCAGTGAGGAGCTGGCCCGGAAGCTGCGGGAGAAGTACCCTGCTCTGGAAATCCGCAACGGCGCTCCCCTGGTGTACAGCCTGCGGGCCATCAAGACCCCGGAGGAAATTGAAATCATCCGCCGGGCAGGCGATGTGACCATTGAGGCGCTGAAAAAGATGATGCGCTCTGCTAAACCCGGGGAGTATGAATACCAGTGGCAGGCCGATTACGAGCATCATGTGGCCCGCTGCGGCATGCGCAACGCCTTCACCACCATCGCCGCCTCCGGCCGCAACGCCACGATGCTGCACTACCACGACAACAACTGCGTGGCCAGCAGCGGCGACCTGTTCCTGTTTGACCTGGGCGCGGAGTGCGAATACTACTCCTCCGATGTGTCCCGCACCATCCCCGTGAACGGAAAATTCTCCCCCCGGCAGAAGGAGCTGTTTGCCATCGTCCGGGAAGCCATGGAGGTTTCCAGGGACAAGATGCGCCCCGGCGTTTCCATTCGGGAGAGCCAGAAGGCCGTGGTGGACTTCTACAAGAAGGCCCTGCGCACCGCCGGCCTGATTACCGAGGACAGCCAGGTGGACAAGTATTACTACCACGGCGTGTCCCACTCCCTGGGTCTGGACACCCACGACCCCTGCGACCGCACCGTGTATGAGCCGGGCATGGTCGTCACCAATGAGCCAGGCCTGTATGTGGCAGAGGAAGGCATCGGCATCCGACTGGAAAACGATATTCTGGTCACGGAGAACGGGCCGGAGGATCTCATCGGCGACCGTCTGCTGTCCATCGACGAAATCGAAAGCTGGATGGCCTGATTTGCATATTAAAAAGGAAGCGGCTCCTCCGGGAGCCGCTTCCTTATTATAATAATATGTACTGCCCCGGGTGCAGGCCCAGCAGGCGCATGATTTCCAGTTCGTCCATGGCGTCATACAGTGCGTTGTGGGTTTCCCGGTAGCTTTCCTGCCCGGACAACAGCCGCAGCATGGGCTCCACGCCGTAGTTCCGCTTCAGCCGCCCGGTGCGGCAGCAATCCGCGTCGGCGGGAATGTGGGGATTGGTCTGGCGGTAGGCAGCCATGCGGATGATGTCATGCCAGGAAAAGGGGGCAAATTCCGGCAGGTGATTCCGGTCAAAGCTGGCGTTGTAGGCATACAAATCCGTCACTCCCCAACTCCCAATCCACAGCCCCAGCTCCTCCAGCGCCGCCTGCCGGGTGCAGACCGTGGGCTTTAGCCGGGTATCGGCAAACAACTCCCCCTCGTACATCCCGCCAATGCGGTATTCCGGGTCAATCACATGATACCGGGCATCCAGAATGTGGAAGCTGTCGCAGTCGGCAATCACCGTGCCGATGGACATGACCTGATCTATCCAGTTGGTTTCCGTGTCGATGACCGCAAAACAGCCCATTGCGCTTCCTCCGCTGCATTTTTCTTTTATTATAGCGGAAATTTTCCCGGATGCAACAAAAAGCTAACCCCCGATTGAACTTTCCTCATTCAATCGGGGGTTAGCTTTCCGAAATATCGGGACTTACCATTGGCTTGGCCTCCCTTGGGTGTTATTAGGAAGTATTGGGATTTCTTCCTTGTGCCTATAAGATACCACGGCGCTCCCTTTTTTGCAAGACCGCAAAATGCACGAAAGAATGTACCGAACTTTGTGTATTTATACCATAGACATTTGTATTCGTATATGATACAATAAAAACGATGGGCGGCCGCAAGGCCGCCCTTTTCCTGTCCGATTTCAAAAACACCGCCCCCATAAATTGGAGTTTGTCGAGCTGTTTGGAACAGCGAAATGTAGGGCGAGGGCATGATGTTTTATTTGTATGATTGCCCCCGGCAATCATAATAATGCCAATTTCCTGCGGGCGCACCGCCCTCGCCGCTCAAAGGTGAAAAGGTGTGTCATTCTGAGCGAGCCGAAGGCGAGTCGAAGAATCTCTACTTTTCCGCATGAGATCCTTCGACTTCGCTAGCGCTCCGCTCAGGATGACAGTGGGGGCTGTTGCCTCGCATAGGACTGCTGATTACGATGCAGGTCGGCGAGGGCATGCCCTCGCCCTACAATGGGCTAATGGAAACAGC
>JBGVGH010000127.1:0-21565 GCA_045121575.1 Faecousia sp. | reverse complement strand
GCCCTCGCCGCCCAAAGCAGAAACCGTGTGTCGCCCAAACATTGTCATTCTGAGCGAACGAAGTGAGTCGAAGAATCTCCGCCTTCCCCTATGAGATCCTTCGACTCCGCTACGCTCCGCTCAGGATGACAATGGGGGTGCGTTTCTTCAAAACGGCGGGCGACATAGAGCCGACCTGTAGGTGTCGATAACCATAAACTTTTTCAGTGGGAAATTAGAAATAAAATGAGCCCGGGCGGGGATTATCCGCCCGGGCTGTTTGGGTTAGGGCTGGTTTTGGCTCTGGGACAGGCCGTTTTCCTCCAGAAAACGGCGAATCTGCTTTCCAATGGGGCAATTGGCGCTGTGGGGGCAGCTGCCGTAGGCGCAGTCGATGGAAGCTTCGCCGTCCTCCACTTCCACCGCCACCATGCGGCTCTGGTCCAGTACCCGGCAATAGCCGGAAAGGAATGTTTCCATACTCATTCCTCCACAATGCAGAAGCCCATGGGGGCCAGCGTCAGCCAGTCGGGAGCCACAGTGCGCATATTGTGGCCCATCAGCAGCTTTCCTGCGGGAATGTCCCAGCTGTCCATGTGGCAGTTGGCATAAATCCGGTAGGTTTTCCCCTGATAGCTGCGGCTGTAGGCCAGCCGGTGGTCGCCGGACTGGGTGAAGTCGATGCCGCCCAGCCGCAGGGCATCATTTTCCTTGCGCAGACGGCCCAGCTGGCGGAAATGGGCCAGTAGCGTCCGGTTTTCCCGGCCCCAGGGGTAGGTGCGGCGGTTGAAGGGGTCTTTGTAGCCCTCCATGCCCGCCTCGTCGCCATAGTACACACTGGGGCTGCCGGGCAGGGTGTATTGCAGGAAGGAGGCCATCATCAGCCGCTCCTCGGCGGTGATGAGCTGGCTGTAAGAGAGGAAGCGGCGGGCCTGCTCCTGGCGGCTGCCCTCAAAGTCGTCCACCAGCGCGGTGAGAATGCGGGGGGTGTCGTGGGTGCCCAGCAGGTTCATGTTGCACAGCAGCACCTGGGGCGGGTAATTTTCCGCAATGGACATCACGGTTTGCCGGAAACGGTCGCCGCTGTCGTTGCCCCGGACGAAATTCAAAATGGCGGTGCGGAAGGGATAGTTCATCACGCTGTCCAGCTCTTTATCCACAAAGTAGCGGCGGCGGTGGCCGTAGGCCTCCTTGTTGGAGGCATCCTCCCACACCTCGCCCATCAGCAGGGCGTCGGGCTTGATTTCCCGAATTCGCTTTTTCAGCAGGGCGATAAATTCGTCCGGCAGCTCGTCGGCTACATCCAGCCGGAAGCCGTCGCAGCCGGCTTTCAGCCAGTGGGCCACCACGGAGTCTTCATCCGTGATGATGTAGGAGATAAAATCCGGGTGCATTTTGTTCACGGTGGGCAGGGTGTCAAAGCCCCACCAGCTGGTGTAGCGGTTGGGCCACTGCTGGAAGGAATACCAGCTGTAATAGGGGGAGGACTGGCTGTTGTAAGCCCCCGGGCCGGGGAAGGTCTTTTCCCGGTTGAAATACAGGCTGTTGGAGCCGGTGTGGGAGTACACCCCGTCCAGAATCACCCGGATGCCCCGGGCATGGGCGGCGTTGCAGAGAGCAGTAAAATCCGCCTCCGTGCCCAGCATGGGGTCGGGGGTTTTGTAGTCACCGGTGTCGTAGCGGTGGGAGGAGAAGCTCTTGGAAATGGGGTTGAGGTAAATCATGGTAACGCCCAGGGAGGCGATGTAATCCATCTTTTCCGTGATGCCCTTGAAATTGCCGCCGTAGAAGTCGTTGTTGAGCACCACGCCCCCGGCGGTGGGCTGCCAGGAAACCTCGTCGCCCCAGTTTTCGTGAACGGTGTAGGGCTGCAGCTTGTCGGACAGGTCACAGCGGCCGGATTTATAGAACCGGTCGGGGAAAATCTGGTAGATAGTGGCACCCTTTGCCCAGTCGGGGGTTTCAAAATCGGCGGGGATGCAGCTGACCTGCCACCGGTCGCCGGCTTCCATGTTGGTTTCGTCCCCCACTTTGAACAGGCGGAAGCAGTTGTTTTTCTGATGAATGCGGAAGTAGTAAAAATACAGGCCGGGTTCCGTCAGGGCGAAGCTTCCCTTGAAAATTTCGTAGGCACCCAGTTTTTTGCTGTATTCCATCCGGCAGAGCAGTTCCTCTCCGCCGGAATCCGGCTGGATGACACATTCCACGGCCTTGGCGTTGACCGAGGAGGGAATGTGGATGCAGAGGGTGCATTTTTCCTCCGGCGTCAGAGTGCCGAAGGGGGTTTTGAATTGAGCCTGCTGGCTGTTAAACAAAATTCGCATGGTAAACTCCTGTTGAGAAAGTTTGATAATACAATTATACACCAATTTTACAAAAAAAGATAGGGGCAATTATGAGGGAAGTTGGGAGTTGGGAATTAGGAATTAGGAATTAGGAGTTAGGAATTAGGAATTAGGAATTAGGAATTAGGAGTTAGGAGTTATCCGTTGCTAGTAGGGGCCGATGCCCACATCGGCCCGCAAATCCCACAGCCCTTGCCGGGCATTTCCACGGGAAATGCCATCCGCGAAAGTGGATAAATTGGGGTTTATAGGACTAAGGCGTTGTAGGGCAAAGGCATGCCTTTGCCGACCGGTTGCAATTATCAGAGCGGTGAGAAAAAACCAACCCGGCGGCGAGAGCAGCGCACCCCAAAGGGGAAGGCGTGCGGCGAGGGCATGCCCTCGCCCTACATTTATTATTCCAATATTATTCCAAACAGCCCGATAAACCCCAATTTGTGGGGAGGGGAAAGATTCATAAAATATTAACGGAATCCGACAAATTTCCTCTTGCAATTTTTTCATATTGTGGTATGATTAGTTAGCACTCAGATGAATGGAGTGCTAAAACCGTACAAAGCGCGGAGAAATCCGCAGACAAAATACAGGAGGCAATCATTATGACACTCAAACCCATGGCAGACAATGTTCTGCTGAAGCAGCAGGAAGCCAAGGAAGCCACCGTTTCCGGCATCATCCTGGCCACCGCCAATAAGGAAAAGCCCGCCATTTATGAAGTGGTGGCAGCCGGCCCCGGCACCAAGGATGTGGCCATGACCGTGTCCGTCGGTGACAAAGTGGTGGTCAGCAAGTTCAGCGGTAACGAAATCAAGCTGGACGGCGTGGATTACAAATTCGTGAAGCTGGAAGACATTCTGGCTGTGGTTTGCGACTAAGGAGGAAAATCTATCATGGCAAAGTTGATTGTTTATGGCGAGGACGCCCGTAAAAAGCTGCAGGCCGGTATTGACCAGCTGGCCGATACCGTGAAAGTCACCCTGGGCCCCAAGGGCAGAAATGTGGTGCTGGGCAAGAAGTACGGCGCACCGCTCATTACCAATGACGGCGTGACCATCGCCAAGGAAATCGAGCTGGAGGATCCCTTTGAGAACATGGGCGCCCAGCTGATTCGGGAAGTGGCCACCAAGACCAACGATGTGGCCGGCGACGGCACCACCACCGCCACCGTGCTGGCCCAGGCCATCACCCGGGAGGGTCTGAAGAACCTGAGCGCCGGTGCCAACCCCATCGTCATGCGCAAGGGTATTGAGAAGGCTGTGGAGGCCGCTGTGGAGGCCATCAAGGCCAATTCCGTCCCTGTGTCCGGCTCTGAGGACATCGCCCGTGTCGGCACCGTGTCCTCCGGCGACGAGGCCATCGGCCGCCTGATTGCCGAGGCCATGGAGAAGGTGGGCACCGAGGGCGTTATCACCATCGAGGAATCCAAGACCGCCGAGACCGGCCTGGATGTGGTGGAAGGTATGCAGTTCGACCGGGGCTACATCTCCCCCTACATGGTCACCGACACCGACAAGATGGAGGCTGTGCTGGACGATGCGTACCTGCTGATTACCGATAAGAAGATTTCCTCCATTCAGGAAATTCTGCCCATCCTGGAGCCCATCGTCAAGGCGGGCAAGAAGATGATTATCATCGCTGAGGATGTGGAGGGCGACGCTCTGGCAACATTGCTTGTCAACCGCCTGCGTGGTAACTTCAACTGCGTCTGCGTCAAGGCCCCCGGCTTCGGCGACCGCCGCAAGGAAATGCTGCAGGACATTGCCGTGCTGACTGGCGGTACTGTGATTTCCTCCACGCTGAACATGGAACTGACCGAGGCTACTCTGAATGACCTGGGCCGTGCCCGTCAGGTGGTTGTCACCAAGGATTACACCACCATCGTCGATGGTGCCGGCGATCCCGCTGCCATCGCGGCCCGTGCCCACGAGATTCGCGCTGCCATCGCCACCACCACTTCCGACTATGACCGGGAGAAGCTGCAGGAGCGGCTGGCAAAGCTCTCCGGCGGCGTTGCCGTCATCAAGGTTGGTGCCCAGACCGAGGTTGCCATGAAGGAGCAGAAGCTGCGGGTTGAGGACGCTCTGAACGCCACCCGCGCCGCTGTGGAGGAAGGCATCGTGGCCGGCGGCGGTACCGCTCAGGTCAATGCCATCGCCGCTGTGGAAAAGCTGATTGCAAAGCTGTCCGGCGACGAAAAGACCGGCGCCAAGATTATCGCCACGGCCCTGCAGGCCCCCATCCGCCAGATTGCGGAGAATGCCGGCGTGGACGGCAGCGTGATTTACGAGAAGATTCGCTCCTCCCGGAAGGTGGGCTATGGCTACAACGCCTACACCGAGAGCTTTGTGGACATGATTCCTGCCGGTATCGTGGACCCCACCAAGGTGACCCGCTCCAGCCTGGAGAATGCCGCTTCCATCGCTTCCTGCGTGCTGACCACCGAATCTCTGGTGGCCGACAAGCCCGACCCCGCAGCCGATGCCGCCGCCGCGGCTGCCGCTGCCCAGGGCGGAATGTACTAAGAAGATTGTCCCCGGCCGCAAGGCCGGGGGCATTTTTTCGGGAGTTAGGAATTAGGAGTTAGGAGTTAGGAATTAGGAGTTAGGAGTTAGGAGTTAGGAATAATCGGCGGGCGAATAAATTGAAATTTGTCGAGGAGATGGAGCGCGCAGCGCAAACCCTTCCCCCGGGGGGAAGCGTTTTAGCGATACGCATCATTTACGCCAAACAGCCCGACAAACTCCAATTTAGAATGTGGGTGCGCATAGAATCTCCAAATTGTTCAAAAATAATTTATAATGTTTCCTATTGACAATTTTGGCACTCGGTGATATAGTGTGCTTAGCACTCAGAGAGTTGGAGTGCTAAAACGAAAGGAGGAGCCAAATGGAACTGACAGACCGGCAAAAGAGGGTTCTGCGCTCCATCGTAGACCTGTATATCCGCACCGCAGAGCCGGTTGGCTCCAAGGCAATCGCCGAATTGCCGGATATGAATTATTCCTCCGCCACCATCCGCAACGAGATGGCGGAGCTGACCAACCTGGGCCTGCTGGAGCAGCCCCACACCAGTGCGGGCCGCGTCCCGTCCGCCGCCGGCTACCGGCTGTATGTGGACGAACTGATGGCCGACTACCGCCTGAGCATGGACGAAACCAAGTCCATCAACGCCTCCATCGAGGAGAAGATGCAGCAGGTGGATAAGCTGGTGGAAAAGGTGGCAAAGCTGGTCAGCCAGGCCACCGACCTTCCCGCCATCTCCATGGCGGCCCGCAGCAGCGGCGTCACGGTGAAGCGGTTTGATTTGATTGGCACGGGGCCGGGCAGCACCATTCTGGTGCTGATGCTGTCCACCGACGAGGTACTCAACAAGCTGATAAAGCTGCCGGTGCAGGTGGATGAAACGGATTTAAAGCTGCTAAGCGCGGTGCTCAATGCCTCCATGGCAGACCTCCCGCTGGAGGGCTACACGCCGGAACTGCTGGAGCGGGTGTCCCGCTCGGCGGGCAACGCCGCCATGCTGGTTCCCGTGATTGTGGATTTTGCCACCGATGCCCTCCGGGGCAAGGGCAGCACCAACATGGCCGTGGCCGGCCAGATGCGGCTGCTGACCCAGCCGGAATACCGGGATGTGGACAAGGCCCAGCGGGTGCTGACCTCTCTGGATGAGGATATTATTAGCAACCTGCCTGCGGTGATGCAGAGCGAGAACGGCACCCGGGTGCTGGTTGGCCCGGAAAATGTGGCCCAGGAGCTGAAAGACAGCTCCGTGGTCATGACAAAATTTGACATCGGCGATGGTATGCAGGGCATGATTGGTGTGGTGGGCCCCACCCGAATGGATTATGCCAAGGTCACTGCCCGGCTGAGCTACTTCGCCGAGAGCCTGAGCAAAATGTTCTCCAAGCCGGAGCAGCCCCAGCTGCCCCAGCCGGAGAAGGATAAACAAGGAGACTAACTGTGGCAAAGAAGGAAAAAAACGAACAGACCGAAACCCCCATCGAGGAAACCAGGGAAGCGGAAACAGCGGTTGAAACCGCTCCGGAAGCCGCCCCGGAGGTAAATCCCTGGGAGGAAAAATATAACGCCGAGCATGACGCATTTTTGCGTCTGGCAGCGGAATTTGACAATTTCCGCAAGCGCACCGTCAAGGAAAAGGAAGCGTCCTACGGCAACGGCAAAGCCGACACCCTGGCAAAGCTTTTGCCCATCTACGACAATCTGGAGCGGGCCCTGAACCAGCCGACTCAGGATGAGGCGTATAAAAAGGGCGTGGAGATGACCATGACGGAGCTGGTGAAAATCTTCACCGGCCTGGGCGTGGAAATTTTCGGCGCGGCAGGGGACAGCTTTGACCCCACACTGCACAACGCCATCATGCACAGCGAGGACCCGGAGCTGGGGGAAAACACCATCTCCATGGTGTTCCAGAAGGGCTTCAAGCTGGGTGACAAGGTGGTGCGGTTTGCCATGGTTCAGGTGGCAAACTAAGATACAAATATACGAGATATAAGATACAAGATAATGAAATGCGTATCTCATAGCTCAGCATCTTTCCGATTATTTTCGTAAAAAATTCACTTTTCATATAGGAGGAACTTATTATGTCTAAGATTATTGGTATTGATTTGGGTACAACCAATTCCTGCGTTGCCGTTCTGGAAGGCGGCGAGCCTGTTGTTATCGCCAACGCCGAGGGCGGCAGAACCACCCCGTCCGTGGTGGCCTTCTCCAAGACCGGCGAGCGTATGGTGGGCCAGGTGGCAAAGCGCCAGGCCGTGACCAACGCTGACCGTACCGTGGCTTCCATCAAGCGCCACATGGGTGAAAACTATCACGTTTCCATCGACGGCAAGAACTACACCCCCCAGGAAATTTCCGCTATGATTCTTTCCAAGCTGAAGGCTGACGCGGAAGCCTACCTGGGCCAGACCGTTTCCGAAGCGGTCATCACCGTCCCCGCTTACTTCTCCGATGCCCAGCGTCAGGCCACCAAGGACGCCGGTAAGATTGCCGGCCTGGAGGTCAAGCGTATCATCAACGAGCCTACCGCCGCGGCACTGGCTTACGGCCTGGACAAGGAGCATGAGCAGAAGATCATGGTCTACGACCTGGGCGGCGGCACCTTCGATGTGTCCATCCTGGAAATCGGCGACGGCATCGTGGAAGTTCTGGCAACCGCCGGCGACACCCGTCTGGGTGGCGATGACTTCGACGAGCGGATTATGAACTATCTGGTGGATTCCTTCAAGAAGACCGAGGGCATCGACCTGCGGGGTGACAAGATGGCTATGCAGCGGCTGAAGGAAGCTGCCGAGAAGGCCAAGATTGAGCTTAGCGGCATGACCTCCACCAATGTGAACCTGCCTTATATCACCGCTGACGCCACCGGCCCCAAGCACATGGATGTAACCCTGACCCGGGCCAAGTTCAATGAGCTGACTGCCGACCTGGTGGAGCGCACCATGAAGCCTGTCCGTCAGGCCATGTCCGACGCAGGCCTGAAGGCCAGCGACCTGGATAAGGTGCTGCTGGTGGGCGGCTCCACCCGTATCCCCGCCGTGCAGGAGGCCGTTAAGGGCATCACCGGCAAGGAAGGCTTCAAGGGCATCAACCCCGACGAGTGCGTGGCTGTGGGCGCTGCCATTCAGGGCGGCGTGCTGACCGGCGATGTGAAGGATGTGGTTCTGCTGGATGTCACCCCCCTGTCCCTGGGCATTGAGACCATGGGCGGCGTGTTCACCCGTCTGATTGACCGCAACACCACCATTCCTACCCGCAAGAGCCAGATTTTCTCCACCGCTGCTGACGGCCAGACCTCCGTTGAGGTGCATGTGCTGCAGGGCGAGCGGGAAATGGCTGCTTATAACAAGACTCTGGGCCGCTTCCAGCTGGGCGGCATCGCCCCCGCGCCCCGTGGCGTGCCTCAGATTGAAGTCACCTTCGACATCGACGCCAACGGCATCGTGAAGGTTTCCGCCAAGGATTTGGGCACCGGCAAGGAGGCCAACATCTCCATCACCGCTTCCACCAACCTCAGCCAGGAGGACATTGACAAGGCCGTTCGTGAGGCCGAGCAGTATGCCGCCGAGGATAAGGCCCGCAAGGAGGAAGTGGACACCCACAATGCCGCTGACCAGACCGTTTACCAGACTGAAAAGACCCTGAACGAACTGGGCGACAAGATTGACGCTTCCGAGAAAGCTTCCATCCAGAGTGCCATCGACCACCTGAAGGAAGTCAACAAGGGCAGCGACATCGCCGCCATCAAGGCTGCCACCGAGGAAGTGCAGAAGGCCTTCTACGCTGTCAGCGAGAAGCTGTACCAGAACGCCGCTCCTCAGGGCGGTGAGGGCTGCGACCCCAACTGCGGCGGTAACTGCGGCGGCGACAATGTGGTAGACGCCGACTACGAAACCGTGGACTAAGCAAAAAACCAGCCCGAGGGACGGCAAAAAAGCCGCCCCTCGCTTGGCGTCAATCCTTCCCCCGGGGGGAAGGTGCCCCGAAGGGGCGGATGAGGAACGGCGAGAGGTATCGTCCTGAACCATGCTTTCGTGAGGGGGGATAGGTTGTGGAACGCAACCAGACACTCAAATCCAATGCACGGGCTCTGCGCAAAAACCAAACCAAGGAAGAACGATTGCTGTGGAACGCGTTTCTGAAAAAATACCCGCTGCAATTTCGACGGCAATACATCATTGGAAATTATATTGCGGACTTTTTCTGCCATCAGGCGATGCTGGTGGTAGAGCTGGATGGCTCGCAGCACTGTGAACCTGAGGAAATGGAGAAAGACAGAAAGCGGACACAATATCTGGAATCTCTTGGAATTCGGGTTCTGCGGTTTTCAAATCTGGATGTGACGCGGCGCTTTCGGTCAGTTTGTCAGGTAATTGATGAATCGGCAAAAGCAAGATGCAATGCAGCATCTGCCCAAACGAGAGATTGACGATGACTGTCGCCGTTCCTCATCCGTCTTTTTTGATTTGCAGGCAAATCAAAAAATCCACCTTCCCCCCGGGGGAAGGGTTATGCGCTGCGGCGAAAAAAATCCACCTGAGAGGTGAAAATTATGGCAGACAAACGAGATTATTATGAGGTGCTGGGCGTTTCCAAGGATGCCAGCGCCGAGGATATTAAGCGGGCGTACCGGAAAAACGCCATGAAGTACCACCCGGACCGGAACCCCGGCGACAAGGAAGCCGAGGAAAAGTTCAAGGAACTGGGCGAAGCCTATGAAGTGCTGTCCGACCCGGACAAAAAGGCCCGCTATGACCAGTATGGCTTTGCCGGCGTTGACCCCAATTTCGCCGGCGGTCAGGGCGGCTATGGCGGCGGTTTTGGCGGCTTCGGGGACTTTGGCGATTTGGGCGACATTTTCGGCTCCTTCTTCGGCGGCGGAAGTTCCCGCCGGAGCAGCAACCCCAATACCCCCCGCCGGGGCGAAAATGTGGGCGTGCGGCTGGAGCTGAGCTTTGAGGAAGCGGCCTTCGGCTGCGAAAAGGAAATTTCCATACAGCGGGTTGAAAACTGCGCCGCCTGCTCCGGCACCGGCTCTGCCGACGGCAAGGTGGAAACCTGTTCCAACTGCCGGGGCACCGGTCAGGTGCGCACCACCCAGAATTTCATGGGTATGTCCATGCAGTCCACCTCCGTCTGCCCCCAGTGTAACGGCCGGGGCAAGATCATCACCACCCCCTGCACCACCTGCCGGGGCAAGGGCAAGGTGCGCCGCAATCAGAAGTTGAAGGTGAAGGTGCCTGCGGGCATCGACGCCGGTCAGGCCTTCCGGGTGGCCGGCCAGGGCAATGTGGGCGCCAACGGCGGCCCCAACGGCGATGTGATGGTGGAGGTTTCCATCCGCCGCCACCCCATTTTCCAGCGCAACGGCATGGAAGTGTACTGCGAGGTGCCCATTTCCTTTGCCCAGGCGGCTCTGGGCGGAGAAATTCAGGTGCCGACTCTGGATGGCAAGATTACCTATGAGATTCCGGAGGGCACCCAGACGGGCCGGGAATTCGTGCTGGCGGATAAGGGCATTCCCGATGTGAACAATCCCCGCCGCCGTGGCCGTCACCACTTCACCGTGGTGGTGGAAACCCCCACCAAGCTGACCAAGGAGCAGAAAGACCTGCTGCGCCAGCTGGAGGGTACCATGGAGAGCAAATCCAGCCCCAAGCGGAAAAAGTTCATCGACAATCTGAAGGATTTCTTTGATTGAGGGAAGGTATGGAAGAAAAATTTATTGCCGCCTGGATGGCCTGCCGCCAAAACGCCGGGCGCATCGGCGTGAGAATGCGCCCCGTGGCGGAGGATACCGCCCTGCAGACGGCGCACCGCTGGCTGTCCGGCCACCGGGAGAGTGACGGATTTGCCATTCTGGCGGATAAAAAGCACCTGGAATGGACGCTGGAGGCGCTGGTTATCGACAAGCGCTTCACGGCGCTGTTTTCCGATGAGGAGTGCAACACCGCCCTGCAGCGCCTGCTGGCAGCCGGGTATCGATTTTAAAAAACAGGAGCGGATTCCAAAACGGAACCCGCTCCTGTTTTTTGGTTGAGGAGAGCTTGGTAGATTGGGGCTTGTCGGGCTAAGGCATTGTAGGGCAAAGGCATGCCTTTGCCGACCGGTAGCAATTATCAGAGCGGTGAGAAAAAACCAACCCAACGGCGAGAGCAGCGCACCCCAAAGGGGAAGGCGTGCGGCGAGGGCATGCCCTCGCCCTACATTTATTATTCCAATATTATTCCAAACACCTCGACAAACCCCAATTTTGGGGAGGGGGTTAGGGGGCTTCCGGGAGCAGCAGCTCGGCGATTTGCAGCACATTGGCGGCGGAGCCTTTGCGCAGCTGGTCGCCGCAGCACCACAGGCACAGCCGGTTGGCATCGGTCAAATCGGGGCGGATGCGGCCCACCTGCACCCCGTCCTGGTCAGAGGCGTATAGGGGCATGGGATAGGCTTCCGCCGGCAAATCGTCTAAAAGGCGGCAGCCGGGGGCATTTTCCAAAATGGTGCGGGCCTCGTCGGCGCTGACAGGTTTTTCAAAGCAGACGGTGGCGCAGATGCTGTGACTGCGCACCACCGGAACCCGGATGCAGGTGCAGCTGGCGGCAAATTCCGGCAGGTGGAGAATGCGGCGGCCCTCATATTGCAGGCGCATTTCTTCGGCGGTGTAGCCCTGCTCCTGCACAGGGCCGATGCGGGGAATCAGGTTATAGGCGATGGGGTGGGGAAACACCCGGGGCATGGGGCTTTCGCCCTGGGTCAGGGAAAATACCTGCTGCGTCAGCTCCACCGGGCCTGCCGCGCCCGCGCCGGACACGGCCTGACAGGTGACGGCCTGCACGCTGCGGATGGGCGACAGCGCCTGCAGCGGCGCAATGGCGGTCAGGGCGATGGTGGTGACGCCGTTGGGGCTGGCGATAATACCCCGGTGGCTCTGGATGTCTGCCGGGTTTACTTCCGACACTACCAGCGGCACGGTTTCCTCCAGCCGGAAGGCGGGGGAGCTGTCCACAAACACCGCCCCGGCCCGGGCGATGGCGGGGGCAAAGCGGCGGGCGGTGTCGCCGTCGGAGGCACCCAGCACCAGGTCCGCGCCGGTGAAGGCATAGTCGGAGATGGGGTGCACCGGGATGCGCTTGCCCCGGAAAATGACGGCACCGCCATCGGTGTCCAGGGGAAGCAATGTTTCCACCGGAAAATTCCGGGCCTGCAGCAGCCGGAGCATTTCCCACCCGATGGCGCTGTTTGCGCCCAGAATGGCTACGGTATCGGTTTTCATAAAGAATCCCTCCTGCGGGTGAAGATAGGATACTCTATGATTTTCTCCGGAAAAAAAGACCCTGCGCCGCCGAAAATGGCGGCGCAGGGAAGTATCAGGGTTTGGCTTCGGTTTCGACCGGGGAATCCGGCTCCACCTCGCTCATTTCCACAGTCAAATCCTGCTTGGGAATGAGGAAACGGCGGATGGCAAACAGCCCCGCGATGCACACCACGCAGGCGATGTTGCTCCAGGGGTCGCCGTGGGTGACGATGACCTGCCGGGATATTGCCACAATCAGCACTTCCAGCGTGTTGGCCGGGGTCATGTCCACCAGCATCCGCACAAATTCCAGACCCACCACAATGGTGAGGATGCAGTGCAGAAAGCTGTCCACGCCCTCAATGTAGCCGGGAATGGCAATGATGCGGTAAATTTCCAGCCCCAGCAGCGCCACCAGCACCAGCAGCGTCAGCACGGCGATGATGCCCTCCAGGGCGTGGAGAATTTTGCGGATGATGTTTTCCAGCTTTTTGTGCATGGGAAACCTCCTTTATCAGTCGGGGATGTAGGGTTCTTCACCGGTGTTGCTCCAGGAGAAGGTGATGTCGGTGCCGTCGGAGGTGGCAACAATGGTGCCCAAATAGTCGGTGCGGTAGGTCAGCACTTCCGCAGCCCCCAGGCTTTTCATGGTGGAATCAACGGGATGGCCGTAGCTGTTGCCGGTGCCCACGGAAATCACGCCATAGTCCGGGTCAACCGCCCGCAGGAAGCGGTAGTGGGTGGAGGTGTCGCTTCCGTGGTGGCCCACCTTCAGCACATCGGATTGGAACATGGCGTCGTTATTCCAGTATTCCAGCATATCGTGCTCCGCCTGCTCCTCCATGTCGCCGGTGAACAGGAAACGGGTGGAGCCAAACTGCACCAGAATGACCAGGGACTGGTCATTGGGGTCGGAATAGCTCTGGGTGGGGCCAAGCACCAGAATCTGGGCATCGCCCAGAGAATAGGCGGTGTTCAGCTCCGGCATGACGGGGGTCAGGTTTTGAGCCTCGGCGGCAGCCAGCGTGCGCTGGATGAACTTTTTGCCCAGGGCTTCGCTGTTCAGCTCCGGCGTCCAGAAGGTTTCCACCGGGAAGGCTTCCAGAATTTCGTCCATGTCCGCCATGTGGTCGGCATGGGGATGGCTGCCCACCAGATAGTCCAGCTTTGTGACCCCCAGCTGCTGCAAATAGGCCACCACATCGTCGCCGCGGCCGCTGTCACCGCAGTCGATGAGCATATATTCACCGCCGCAGGACAGCAGGAAGCTGTCGCCCTGCCCAACATCAATGTAATGTACCGTCAGCACCCCCTCCACCGGCTGGGCAGGCAAGGTAGGGCCGCTGGTGGGGAACAGGTCGGAGAGAATGTCGGGCAGCGGAATTGTGCCGTTGCCGCACAGATAGCCGAGAAATCCGAAAATCAGGCACAGAATCAGGGCCAGCAGGGAGAGTTTTTTCTTCTTTTTGGTTCGCTTTGTCATGGTTACTCCTTGATAAAAAGATGGGAAAGGTAGGTCAGTAGTGCGGTTTTTTCGTTTGAAACCCGGTCGTCCAGCACCGCTTCCAGAAGGCCGTTCAGCGCCGCACCCACTTCCGGCCCCTGATAGCCCAGAGCCATCAGGTCGTGGCCGTTGACCGCCAGATTTTTCAGGCTCAAACAGTCATTTTCCGCCGTAATTTCCCGGCAGAGGGCTTCTGTTTGGGCAAAATAATCGGTGTCAGCCGGGGCTTTGCTGCCCTGGTCGGCCTGCTGAAGCAGCAGAAGCTGGCGGAGGGTTTTTTCGCCGTGGCGGCTGAGGAAGCGGCGAACGGCTTTCTTTTCCGCAGGGATTTGGGTCATATGCAGCTCCACAAGGGCCACAACCTGCTGCCGCAGGGCGGTGGGCGCTTTCAGCCGCAGCAGAATTTCGCCCGCCAGCGCGGCGCTGTGGGCGGCGTGACCGTAAAAGTGGCCCACCCCGGCCTCGTCCAGGGTAAAGGTGTCCGGCTTTCCCACATCGTGCAGCAGCGCCGCCCACCGCAATTCCAGCTCCGGAGGTGTGTTCTGCACCACATGGGCAATGTGGGTGTAGACATCGTGGATGTGATGGGGATTGTGCTGCTGAAAGCCCATGCAGGGCTTCAGCTCCGGGATGATTTGGGTGAGAACGGGGGCAAAGGTTACAAGGGCGGAGGCATCCATGCGGGGGAGAAGTTTACATAATTCGTCGAATACCCGCTCCCGGGCCAGATTGTCCATGAGGGGCGCAAGCGCCGCCATGGCCCGGCCGGTTTCTTCCTCCACCGTCAGATGGTAGGTGACGGAAAAGCGCACCCCCCGCAAGATTCGCAGGGCATCCTCGGAAAAGCGGCGGCGGGGCTGGCCCACCGTCCGCAGGATGCCTTTGCTCAGGTCGTCCTGCCCGCCGAAGGGGTCTGTTAGCCCCCGGAGGGGGGAATAGGCCATGGCGTTGACGGTGAAATCCCGCCGGGCCAGGTCCTGCCCGATGTCCGGCACAAATTCCACCCAGTCCGGGTGGCGGCCGTCGGCATAGCTGCCTTCGGTGCGGAAGGTGGTGATTTCATACACTTCGTGATTGGGGAAAATGATGCCGATGGTGCCGTGCTTTTCCCCGGCGTGGATTTGGGGGAAATCCTGAAAGATTTCCTTGATTTTGGACGGTGTGGCGGCGGTACACAGGTCATAGTCGTGGGGCTGCAGCCCCAGCAGCGCGTCCCGGACGCAGCCACCTACGGCGTAGGCCGCAAAGCCGGCATTTTCCAATCGCTGGATGCAGAAAAGGGCATTTTCAGGAAGCTGCAAGGGGGGGCACCTCCTTACGCGGCGGTTTCTTCGGAAACCCGGCAGCCCAGAAGCTGATACAGCGCCGTGGCGGTAAACAGCAGGGCGTAGGAGCCCGGGGCGGCAATCAGGCACAGGTACAGGGCGGCCAGACGCCAGAACTGGGCCTTTTTCCCATTTCCGGAACCCACATCAAAGCCCAGCTGCCAGAAAAAGCTGACAGCAGCGGCGGCAAAGGCCAAAAGCTGCAGAATATAGCGGGAAAACTCCGCCTCCCGGCTGGCATCCCGGGCTTCCAAAAACAGCAGCAGGGCAAAAACCACGCAGGGAATCAGATGGGTAAGGCTCCAGCCCTTTTTGCCCAGCAGGAGAAAAACGGCGAATACCGCCATGGAAACGCCGCCGCCCAGGGCCAAAATGGCGGCAATTTTCATGGCCGGAAGGGTGCTGCTCAGTTGGGAGATGCCAAAGTGCAGCAGTCCCGCTGCGGCGCAGAGGGCACCCATCGCCTGAAAAGCGGCGGGACGCTTGGGCTGGGGAACATTTTTGTGGGACAGAAGCCAGATACCCACCAGCACCAGAGCGGTGAGAACCAGCAGGGCACTCCAGGCGGCGGAAGCGGGATACAGCCCCTTCTCATCCACGCCCCCGGACAGCATCTGCTGCCGCAGCAGGGCACCTCCAAGACCGCAGAGCGCCACCAGGCAATCGGCGTAGGGGTAAAGTTTTTTCATAAGCATATCCTCCGGAAAAAGTCAGGCAATCAGCCAGAAAAGGGCGCTTAGCAGGGGCTGATGCAGCAGGTAAATCCACAAAGACTGCCGCCCGCAGAAGCAGGAGAAGCGAATCACGGGATTTTGAGGATTCACCCGGGGCAGCAGGCTCTCTTTTTTGGCGTAAACCGTCCGGCCCAGCACTGCGCCCAGCAGGAAAAAGCCCAGATAGGGAAGCAGGGGGAAATAGTCCGACGAGAAAAAGCCGGGATAGGCAAAGCCCAGCACCACCAGAACCGGCGGCGTGTCAAATACCTGATGATTCAGCCACAGGCCCAAAACCGCCATCAGGGCACCCAGCACGCTCAGTGCCCAGGTGGGCATTTTTCGGAAAATGCCCCACAGCAGCATACACACACCCAGACAGTGCAGCACGCCAAAATAGATGGCAAGACCTTCCGCAAAAAGGCCGGTTTTTTCCAGCGCCACCGTCACGGCGGTGACAATCAGACCACAGAGGAGCACCACGCCGCCCCGCTTCAGATGGTGGCTGCCCAAAGTGACGCAGATGCCGGACAGAAGAATGAACAAAATGCCGCCCCAGTCTTTGATAAGCAGAAACAGGGCCGGATACTGCCAGTCCACCAGGCGGTACAGCTCCACCATGTCATAAATGGCGTGGACAGCCACCATGCCCAGCACGCACAGCCCTCGGAAGGCATCCAGTTCCCAGATGCGCTTTTTCATCGGCTGCCCTCGGCGGCGGCTTCCTCCTCCAGCACCCGGTAGGCCACCTTGCCCACCAGGGTTTTGGGAAGCTCTTCCCGGAAAATCAGTTCCCGGGGCATGGCATATTTGGCAATGTGCTCCCGGCAGTAGGAGAGAATTTCCTCTTTCAGCTCTTCCGTCGGCTGAATGCCGGGCATGGGCACCACATAGGCCCGAATCCGCTGGCCCCGGTAGTCGTCGGGAATGCCGATGACGCAGGAGAGCAGCACCTTTTCATGGCCGTCGATGATGTTTTCCAGCTGGGAGGGATAGACATTGTAGCCGGAGGTGACAATCATCCGCTTGATGCGCTGGCGGAAGTAGATGAAGCCGTCCTGGTCCATGTGGCCCATGTCACCGGTGTGAAGCCAGATGCGGCCGTCGCTGTGGCGGCGGAGGGTGTTGCGGGTTTCTTCTTCGTTATCCATGTAGCCCAGCATCACCGTGGGGCCGGACAGACAGATTTCACCCTCAATATTGGCATCCACCTCCTCGGTGGTGCCGGGTTTGACGATTTTATAGAAGGTGTCGGGGAAGGGCACGCCGATGGAGCCGCTGCGGGCATAGTCCTTGGGGGTCAGGCAGGAGGCGGTGACGCACTCGGTGGTGCCGTAGCCCTCCCGAATCTGCTCGGCGCAGTTGTGCTCTTTCAGGAAGGTGTCCACCTTCTTTTTCAGCTCCGGGGACAAACTGTCACCGCCGGAGAAAATGCCCTTGAGGAAGCTCAAGTCCACGCCCTCCAGATTTTTTGCACGCAGCAGTGCCTCAAACAATGTGGGCACGCCGGGAATCAGGTTGGGCTTCTGCTTGCGCAGAATGTCGGCGTAGGTCTGTACCGTGAACTGGGGCACCAGAATGCAGGTGGCGCCGCCGATGAGAGCGGTGTGGATGCCGATGCCCAGGCCGAAGCCGTGGAAAATGGGCATGACCGACAGCATTTTCAGCCCCGCCACCGTGTCCAGCCCGGAGGCGGCGATGGTTTGCAGGCCCAGGGCGTTGAAATTCCGGTTGCTCAGCAAAATGCCCTTGGTGGTGCCGGTGGTGCCGCCGGAGTACAAAATGGCGCCGCATTCATCGGCTTTGCCGGTGTCGGGGGGCAGCTGTTTCACCCTGGCACCGCCCCGCACTACCTCCGTCCACAGCCGGTAGCCGGATTTGGGAAGCTTGGGGATGGCCCGTCCGCCCTTGGTCAGCGGGTACAGAGCGCCCAGGGGCAGGGGCAAATCGTCCCGGATGCGGGCAACCAGGACGGTGCATTCTGTTGTCAATTCCCCGCGGATGGAATCCACCTTGGGATAGAACTGGTCCAGGGTCAAAATGGCCTTGGAATGGGATACATTGATATAAAAGGCGATTTCCTTGGCAGCGGACAGGGGATGAATCATGTTGGGAATGGCCCCCAGCCGGTTCAGGGCGTAGAAGCAGTTCAGCGCCTGGGGGCAGTTGGGCATGGCAATCGTGACCCGGTCGCCCCGGCGGATGCCCAAAGCGTGCAGCCCCTTGGCGGTGTCGTCAATGTCCTGCAGGAAGCGGGTGTAGCTGGTTTTCTTGCCCATGAAGATGTGGGCGGTGTTGGACGGATACTGCCGGGCGGTGCTGCGCAGCAGCTGGTACATGGTCAGATCCGGATATTTCAGCGTGGCGGGAGTGGTGCCGTAATAGGCAAGCCACGGCGCGGAAGCGGACAGGCTCATAAAGGTGTTTCCTTTCTTTCGTAAAAGTGGAGTTTTCCTATTCTGAAATTATATCATTTTCAGCGGGGAATTTCCACCGTTTTATAAAAAATCTCTGAATTTCCAAAAGGGGATTGTTTCCGGCGGAAAAATGAAGTATAATACATAGTTGAATTGTCAAATAGCGGTCGACATTCCTGTCATTGCAAGCCAGTTCATGGACTGGTACATCAATCCTCGAATGGGAGCGGCACCGCTGCCTTGCTGTCATCCTGAGCGGAGCGCCAGCGAAGTCGAAGGATCTCAAGGGGCAAGGTAGAGATTCTTCGACTCACTTCGTTCGCTCAGAATGACATATCTGTGGCAAGACGAAGATTCTTTAAATGACAGACTGTTTTGACACATTGAAAAACCAGGAGGTTTCTTTTATGCTCTTAACCGGGATAAGCCTGATTTCCCTGCTTGTGGCGGTGGTGGCCGGCATCCTTTCGGGGCTGCTTTGGGTGGCACCGCTGGCCTTTCTGGGGGCTTTTATTCTCCAGGCGGTGCTGATTTTTGTGACGCTGGTCATTATCTGCGCCTGCGTGGATTTGGAAAAGGTCCAGGAAACAGACGATAAATTTTTCCGCTGGATTGTCAATCTGCTGGCGGAGGCGGCCATGCCCGTCCTCAGCACCCGCGTCCACACCAGCGGGACGGAACAGATTCCTGCCGACGGCAGATTCCTGCTGGTGTGCAACCACATCAGCGACATGGACCCGGTGGTGCTGCTGCGGGTGTTCCGGGACAAGCAGCTTTGCTTCATCTCCAAGCGGGAAAACGACCGGAAATTCATCGTCGGCCCCCTGCTTCACAAAATCGGCTGCCAGCCCATCAACCGGGAAAACGACCGGGAGGCGCTGAAAACCATTCTGCGCTGCGTGAAAATGATTGAAAATGACGCCGGCTCCATCGCCGTGTTCCCGGAGGGGTACACCAGCAAGGACGGCCTGTTGCACCATTTCCGCCACGGCGCCTTCAAAATCGCCCAGAAAACCCATGTTCCGGTGGTGGTCTGCACCCTGCGGGGCACCGAAAAGGTGTTCCATAACGCCGCCCGGCTGAAGCGGAGTCAGGTGCAGCTGCATCTGGTGGGGGTGATTTCCCCGGCGGAATATGCCGGCAAAACCACCGTGGAGCTGGGCCAGCGGGTGTATGAGATGATGGCCCGGGATTTGGGGCCGGAGCTGGTGGCGCAAGAAAATACTTGATTTCCGGCTGTTCCTTGCGTATAATCAAAACGAGCGAAATTTACCCCAAAATTTGGAGGATAAGATATGAAAAACAGTGAAAAAAACCTGGATATGATTGTATCCCTGTGCAAGAACCGTGGCTTTGTCTATGCCGGCTCCGAAATTTACGGCGGCCTGGCCAACGCCTGGGACTACGGTCCTCTGGGCGTGGAATTTAAGAACAATGTGAAAAAGGCCTGGCTGAAGAAATTCGTGCAGGAATCGGAGTACAATGTGGGTCTGGATGCCGCCATTTTGATGAACCCCCAGACCTGGATTACCACCGGCCATGTGGGCTCTTTCTCCGACCCTCTGGTGGACTGCAAGGGCTGCGGCTCCCGTCAGCGGGCTGACCAGCTCATCTCCGCCTCCGAATCCGGCCGGGATGTGAATGTGGACGCCATGACTCAGGAGGAAATGGATGCTTACATCGCCTCCCACGAGGATGTGGTCTGCCCCAACTGCGGCAAGCACCACTTCACCTCCATCCGCAAGTTCAACCTGATGTTCAAGACCCAGATTGGCGTCACCGAGGATTCCTCCTCCACCGTCTACCTGCGTCCGGAAACCGCTCAGGGCATTTTTGTCAACTTCGCCAATGTCCAGCGCACCACCCGGAAGAAACTGCCCTTCGGCATCTGCCAGGTGGGCAAGTCCTTCCGCAACGAAATCACCCCCGGCAACTTCACCTTCCGCACCCGGGAATTTGAGCAGATGGAGTGCGAATTCTTCTGCCAGCCCGGCACCGATTTGGAGTGGTTTGCCTACTGGAAGGATTTCTGCAAGAACTGGCTGATTTCCCTGGGCATCAAGGAGGATTCCCTGCGGCTGCGTGACCATGACCCCGCGGAGCTGGCCTTCTATTCCCGCGCCACCACCGACATTGAGTATCAGTTCCCCTTCGGCTCCGGCTGGGGCGAGCTGTGGGGCATTGCTGACCGCACCGATTATGACCTGGGCCGCCATCAGCAGGCCTCCGGCAAGAGCCTGGAGTATTACGACCAGGAGAAGAACGAGCATTACATTCCCTACTGCATCGAGCCCTCTCTGGGCTGCGACCGGGTGGCTCTGGCCTTCCTGTGCGAAGCTTATGACGAGGAAGTGGTGGGCCAGGACAAGAATGGCAAGGACGATGTGCGCACCGTGCTGCACCTGCATCCGTTCCTGGCACCCTTCAAGGCGGCGGTTCTGCCCCTGTCCAAGAAGCTCAGCCCCAAGGCAGAGGAAATCTACAAGGAACTGCGCAAGGACTTCATGGTGGACTTTGACGATGCCGGTTCCATTGGCAAGCGTTACCGCCGGGAGGACGAAATCGGCACGCCGCTGTGCATCACCGTGGACTTCCAGACCGTGGGCGACGAGAACACCCCGGCTGACAACTGCGTCACCGTCCGTGACCGGGACACCATGGAGCAGGTTCGTATTCCCATCAGCCAGCTGAAGAGCTACATCGCTGAAAAGTGCAAATTCTGATATACTATTATAATATGGATGCCGCCCTGTTTTCGGGGCGGCATTTTTTGTGAATGAGGGTATATTCGTTTTCGAGGTTGTCCATACTTTCCGTACATTTCTTTTTGGGGGGGTAATCCAATGAAAGTGCGGGATTTGATGACGAAAAATGTGCTGCGCATCCACCCGGAGGAGCCGGTGGAGGTGGCGGCCCGGACGCTGGCCCAGTATAACATCGGTTCGCTGCCGGTCTGCGGGCGGGACGGCACGGTGTTCGGCATGGTGACGGACCGGGATTTGGTGGTTCGCTGCATGGCCTCCGGCAAATCCCCCAGAACCACCGCCGTGCAGGAGATCATGACCCGGGGCGTGGTGTGGGTGGAGCCGGATATGGAGGCGGCCACGGCGGCGGGGCTGATGGGCCGCAAACAGGTGCGGCGGCTGCCGGTGGTGGAGCGGGGGCGGCTGTGCGGCATGGTGAGCCTGGGGGATTTGGCGCTGCGGGAGGAGAATGCCCTGGACGCGGCGGATGCCCTGGCGGAGATTGCGGGCAATGTGCTGTCAGATTAGGGTAAGAAAAACGGAAAACATTGCCAGTCTTTGGGCAAAACGCACCCTTGACTTTTGCATGCGTGGGTGGTAGAATACCCAAGCGCTCAGGAGAGCGGGTCACAACGAAAAACCGATGGGAGAGAGCTCAGAAAAGTTTGAAAAAACTTGAAAAAAGTTCTTGACAAAGGGAAACGGTTGTGATAAAATCGAAAAGCTAT
>JBGVGH010000126.1:0-6368 GCA_045121575.1 Faecousia sp. | reverse complement strand
GTCTTAGCAAATATACTCAAGAATTTTCGTTGGCTGTTAATTCGTTTTCACGAAAACTTAAACAATCCATTTTAATTGTCCAAGGTGTTCTTTTAGTTCGTCTTTGCGTTATTCAATTTACAAGGTACAGCCGCTCACCGCGTCGTCCGTAGTGAACTTTGCCATTATATCAGGTAAGCTTTCATTTGTCAAGAACTTTTTTCAAGTTTTTTCAAATTTCTTTTCGCTATCTGATTTTTTGACCCGCTCTCGCGAGCGCTTGGATATACTATCACAGCCGCGCCCGATTGTCAAGCACTTTTTTCGACCTTTTTCAAAAAAATTACGGGGGCTCTTTCGAGCCCCCGCACAGCGTTTTTTAATCAGCGTCTTCAATCAGGCCATAGCCGCCATCATTTCGTTTATACACAACAGCAAAGGCACCCTCGTGGTCCTCATCCCGGAAGGCGAAGAAGGTATGTTCCAGCAGATTCATCTGCAGCACCGCTTCCTCCCGGCGCATGGGCTTGATGGGGAAACGCTTGATACGGGCAATGGACAAATCCTCCTCTGTATCCTCAGGCGCAAAGGAAGTTTCCTCCACCGACCGGACAAACGCATCCTGCTTCAAACGGCGGGCCAGGCGGGTCTTATTCTTGCGGATTTGACCCTCGATGGTACCAACTGCTGCATCGATGGACGCGAACATATCAGAGGTACTCTCTTTGGCCCGGAACCAGGTGCCTGCGCCATGAACAGTCAGTTCCGCGATGTTCCGGTTCTTTTCCACGGAAAAGGTAATCAGTGCCTCTGCGTCCTCGTCGAAAAAGCGGGCCAGCTTCATCACTTTCTTTTCAGCGTACTGGTGGACATTACCGGGCAGTTTGACACGCTTTTCACTGTACTGAAATTTCATATGCGACAGCTCCTTTCGTTTCACCGTTCCTTCGGTGTAGCTTAATTATACCACGAAAGGCGCTTTGTTGCAAGAGATAATTGTAAATAATATACAAACTGTCACCGTCCGGCGGGCTTGAACCAGAGGGACACACAGGCAATCATACCAAACTGCGCCCAAACAAGCGCGCTGGTATGCTGCAAAATGCAGCTTGGCAGCACCAGCAGCATGGGCATCCACCAGATGCTTCTGCGCAATCCAACCGCCGTATGGGCAGCGGAAAGCAGCACCAGAAGCAGCAAAACCCCATAACCGATGCCCGGCAGGAGCCGCCCCAGAAGTGCGTGGACCAGCGCAGTCAAATCATCCAGCGGCAGCGGAAAAGCAGCCTGCTGCACCATCAAAATGGTCAGCGGCAGAAGCCCCACCACAATCAGCCAGTTTTTCCGGGTTGTCATCAGGCACACGCCCAGCAGCAGCCACAGCGACGGCAGCAGCAGAGAGCTAAGCCGGATTGGCAGGCTTCCCAACAGACTCAGGCAGTTTAAAAACACCACAAACAGGCAAAATATTCCGCCCAGCGTGGGCAACGCCTCCATATTCTTTTTCTTCGCCACGACCTTACTCCTCCAGATTTTCTTCGTCTTCCAGAAGTTCGGTCATTATTAAATTGTATACCGCTTCCGCTTTTCCCTCAAACAGCCGGGCCAGGCGGGTGGCCTGCCGCTGGTCGGGAGCCGCCAGCTCCAACTTCATCAGATTCCCTCCGTCATCATTGAGGGACATGACAACGCCAAAGTCGCCGGATTCCCGGCTCTGTACCTCGGTTTTCACAAAGCTGCTGCGGCGAACCTTCCGGTTAAAGCGGGAAACCGCATTTTCCGCCCGCTGGCGCACCGTAAAGGCAATGGAGTCTTCCGTCAGCTCACCGGCTTCCCGGCCCTTGGGCGTGATGACATAAGCCTCGCCCTGCTGCTCCAAATGGCCGGAGCGCACCATTTCCGGAACGGCGGTGCAAACATCAAAGTAACTCAGGCACTCATCCTGGTAGCACAGCTCATAAATCTCCTGGGTTGTCACCGGGTACTGCACCCGGGAAGTGACAAAGAGAATCAGAACCTTCACATCCAGCATATCATGGATAAATCCTAATCGCTGCATCTAAAATCACCTCATCTTCTATTATACAGAAAGCCGCAAAAAAATCAAGCACTCCGAAAGATGCCGGTGCATATTCTGTCCTGAAAGGGTGATTGGATGAAGCAACCGATTTTTTACACCGCCGGTCAGACCGCCGCTCTGCGCTATGCCGGAAACAGGCTGCAGCAATGGGGCTACGATGTCTCCCCCGTTCCCACGGAATATGTGACCCATCTGCTGCTTCCGGTGCCCAGCTTTGAAAGTCCCGGCATGCTCAAAGGCAGTGTTACCCTGTCCGGCATTCTTAAAAATCTGCCGGAAAACATCACCATTCTGGGTGGAAATCTGCCGGAGCTGCCCTATCGGCGGGTGGATTTTCTGGCGGACGAGTATTATCTGACAGAAAACGCCGCCATTACCGCCCACTGTGCCGTCAAGCTGGTGCAGCGGCAGTATCCCGACATCATCCGGGATGTGCCGGTGCTCATCATCGGCTGGGGGCGCATCGGCAAGCAGCTGGTGCCGCTGCTGAAAGCCATGGGTGCCATCGTCACCGTGGCTGTTCGGAAAGAATGTGACATTGCGGCGCTGCAGGCAATCCATTGCAACGCCGTGCTGCTAAGCCGACTTGCGCCGCAGCAGTACCGCATTCTCATCAATACCGCACCGGCCCCGGTTCTGGACGAAAAAGACTGCCTGCCGGATGGACTGCTGCTGGATTTGGCCTCCTTTCGGGGCATTGCAGGCAGCCGGGTGCTCTGGGCCAGAGGTTTGCCCAATCAGGACGCGCCGGAGGCCTCCGGCAATTTGATTGCGAAAACCGCTCTGCGCTACGCGCTTGGAAAGGAGTAACCATGACCATCGGATTCGCCCTCTGCGGCTCATTTTGTACATATTCCGCCGTTTTTCCCATTGTGGAGGCACTGGCGCAGAATCACACCGTGATTCCCATTCTCTCCACCGCCGCCAGCCAAACCGACACGCGATTTGGCACGGCAAAAAATCACATTCTGAAACTGACAGAAATCTGCGGCACACCGCCGCTGACCACATTGCCGGAGGTAGAGCCAATCGGCCCGAAGCAGCTGCTGGATGTGCTGGTGATTGCCCCCTGCACCGGCAATACTTTGGCAAAGCTGGCCCACAGCATTGCTGACACCCCGGTAACCATGGCCGCCAAAAGCCATCTGCGCAACGGCAGACCCATCCTGATTGGCATCTCCACCAACGACGCTCTGGCGGGAGCTGCGGAAAACATTGGGCGGCTGCTGAACCGGAAGCACATTTATTTTGTCCCCTTCGGGCAGGATGACCCCTACGGCAAGCCCGCCTCCATCGTCGCCCACTGGGAGAAACTGCCCCAGGCGCTGGATGCCGCCGCCCAGGGCTATCAATTGCAGCCCCTGCTGGCATAAAAGAAGCCCACCCGTAATCGGGTGGGCTTTCTGCTCTTTTTTACAATTTTTCCACTTCATCCAGCCAGATGCGGGCGCTGGCATCGCTGGGCATCCGCCAATCCCCCCGGGGGCTGAGGCTGACAGAGCCGATTTTCACCCCGTCCGGCATACAATTTCGCTTGAACTGCTGGGTAAAGAAGCGGCGGTAAAATACCTTCATCCATTTTTTGATGGTTTCCCCGTCAAATTCGCCCTCGAAAGCCCGGCAGGCCAGGGTGTAAATTTTCGTGGGCGTATAGCAATAGCGCATCATGAAATACAGGAAAAAGTCGTGCAGCACATAGGGCCCCACCAAATCCTCCGTCACCTGGGTGATGGTGCCGCCGTCAGCCGGAAGCAGTTCCGGGCTGATGGGGGTAGCCACAATGTCCCGGAGAATGTCCCCGGCATCGGCAAACAGGGGGCTGTCTGCCAGCGTTTCCACCATCCAGGCCACCATGGTCTTGCTGACGGAAGCGTTGACCCCGTACATACTCATGTGGTCGCCGTTGTAGGTGCACCAGCCCAGCGCCAGCTCACTCATATCCCCGGTTCCCACCACGATTCCGCCCACCATGCCGGCATAATCCATCAGCACCTGGGTGCGCTCCCGGGCCTGGGAATTTTCATAGGTGCCGTTTTTCTCGGAGCAGTCGTGCCCAATGTCCCGGAAGTGGCCCTCCACCGCATTGCGGATGTCCACTTCTTTCGTGGTCACCCCCAGCGCCTGCATCAGCGCCAGTGCGTTGCGGTAGGTGCGGCCGGAGGTGCCGAAACAGGGCAAGGTCAGCCCATGGACATCCGAGGCCGGCCGTCCCAGCTGCCGGGTTGCTTCCACCGCCACCAGCAGAGCCAGGGTGGAATCCAGACCGCCAGACACACCGATGACCGCTTTCGCGCCTACCAGAGAAAGCCGCTGTTTCAGCGCCGCCACCTGGATGTTGAAAACGGACATACATTTTGTCAGGTCATCCTCCTGCCCCACCGGGATGAAGGGCAGCCGGTTTTTGGGATACAGGGAGCCGTCGGATTGCAGCGCGCCGCAGCCGCAGTCGACGGTGCGCACCCGCTCCACATTGCCGTAAAAGGAGGCCGCGTCCCGGATGCTTTTATTTTTCCGCCGGGCGGCGCGAATCTTGCCGAAGTCCGCATCCTGCACCAGCAGGTAATCCGTGTCCAGCTGGTGGGCGTTTTCCTTCAGCGTTCTGCCGTTTTCCGCAATAATGCTGTGCCCGCTGAACATCAAATCCTGCCCCGATTCCGTGGTGCCGGAGGAGCAATAGGCATAAATGCAGGTACAGATGGAGGACTGGTGCTCCACCAGACTGGTGCGCACCGCCCGCTTGCCCACCACCTCATTGGAGGCGGACAGGTTTACAATCACCTCCGCGCCGTTGATGCTGAGCAAGGTAGACGGCGGCAGCGGTGTCCACAAATCCTCGCAAATTTCCACGCCCATGAGGCACCCGTCACCGATGCGGAACATCAAATCCCGTCCTACCGGCACATTTCCCTCTCCGGGCAGGCCCAGCTCCCGCAGGCTCACCTGCTGAAGCTGCAAATCCATGGAGGACGAGAACCACCGCCGCTCAGAAAATTCGCTGTAATTGGGCAAATAGGTTTTGGGCACCAGGCCCCACAGGGTTCCGTTTGAAATCACCGCGCCGCAGTTATACATCTGCCCCTCAATCACCACCGGAACGCCCACCACGGCTGTGACAGCGGGAAAGTTTCCGGAAAATGCAATTACCTGGGCCAGTCCCCGCATACTCTCCCGCTGCAGCGTGCTCTGGAAGAACAAATCCGCGCAGGTATAGCCCGTCAGGGCCAGCTCCGGGAATACCACCAAATCGCAGCCGGCCTCTGCCGCTTCCCGGATTTTTGCACAAATATCTTCCGTATTCTTTCCCACATCGCCCACCGCCACCGGCGGCACCGCGGTGCCGATGCGAATAAAATCCAACATTGCTTCTTCCCTCGTCTTTCCGTTTTTTCGTTTTGCCTATTGTAGCAAATTTGACAGCGGAATGCAATCCGTTTCTGCGTTCCCGCCGGAAAACAAAAAGGGGGACGGCATTTTCCGTCCCCCTCCATGGCTTACATGGTTTTCTCGGTTAATCCCCGTCTTCCCGGGTCATATTTCTCACCAGTTTGCACAGGCTTTCCCGGCTCAAAAAGGGATAAAGCCCCACCAGTTCCCCAACAGTTCCCGCTGCGGTCATTTTGTCAACCAGCCAGTCCAGCGTTTTCTCCGACAGGAAGGGGGCCAGCTCCGTAATCGTGTCAAAATCTTCGCTCACCGTGCAACGCTGCACCAGTTTATCCAGGGCCTGCTCGCTCAAAAAGGGTGCAAGCTCGACCAATTCCTCCAGCTTTTCCGGCTGCACCCACTCCGCCAGACCATCCAGCGTTTTCTCCGACAGGAAGGGAGCCAGCTCCGTAATCGTGTCAAAATCTTCGCTCACCGTGCAACGCTGCACCAGTTTATCCAGGGCCTGCTCGCTCAAAAAGGGTGCAAGCTCGACCAATTCCTCCAGCTTTTCCGGCCGCACCCGCTCCGCCAGGCCATTCAGCGTTTTTTCGCTCAGGAAAGGCGCCAGTGCCATCACATCCTCCAGATTTTCCGGCTGGGCCTCCGCAAGCAGTTCATCCAGGTATTCTTCATCCAGAAAGGGTGCCAAAGATACAATATTGCGAAGGGAAAGCTTCTTGCCGGAGCGCTGCCGCTCCACCTGCTCCTGCATCTGCATCGGCGGCAGCATGGGTGCCACCTGTTCCAGTTCCTCCACGGTCAGTTCCTTCTGCTGCACGCTCTTTTCCGCCGCCTGTGCCGCCGGGTCTTCCGTGCCCAGCAGTTTATTCAGGGAGATGCCCAGCACATCGCACAGTTCCGTCAATTTGGAAATATCCGGCAT
>JBGVGH010000125.1:0-2045 GCA_045121575.1 Faecousia sp. | reverse complement strand
GAAACCCTGTGGGAAGGAAGGGGGACCACCCCCTAAGGCTAAATACTACTCAGTGACCGATAGAGCAGAGTACTGTGAAGGAAAGGTGAAAAGAACCCCGGGAGGGGAGTGAAAGAGAACCTGAAACCCTGTGTCTACAAGCTGTGGAACCCCGAAAGGGGAACCGCGTACTTTTTGTAGAACGGTCCGGCGAGCTGCTGGTGCTGGCAAGGTTAAGCAGGGAAACTGCGGAGCCGCAGGGAAACCAAGTCTTAAGAGGGCGTAAAGTCAGCATGAGCAGACCCGAAACCGGGTGATCTACCCATGTCCAGGTTGAAGTTGCCGTAAAAGGCAGTGGAGGACCGAACACACATCCGTTGAAAAGGGTGGTGATGAGGTGTGGGTAGGGGAGAAATTCCAATCGAACCCGGAGATAGCTGGTTCTCCTCGAAATAGCTTTAGGGCTAGCCCCGTCTTAGTCTTATGGAGGTAGAGCACTGAATATCCTAGGGGGCGTCAAAGCTTACCGAAGATTATCAAACTCCGAATGCCATGAAGATGATGGGCGGGAGTCAGACTGCACGAGATAAGTTGGGCAGTCAAAAGGGAAAGAGCCCAGACCACCGGCTAAGGTCCCGAAGTGCGTGTTAAGTGGAAAAGGATGTGGGATTTCGAAGACAGCCAGGATGTTGGCTCAGAAGCAGCCATGCATTCAAAGAGTGCGTAATAGCTCACTGGTCGAGAGGTCCCGCGCCGAAAATGTCCGGGGCTGAAACACGACACCGAAGCCGTGGAGCGGGAAACCGCTGGTAGAGGAGCATTGCCGGAGGGAAGAAGCCGTACCGGAAGGAACGGTGGACTTCCGGGAAGAGAGAATGCCGGAATGAGTAGCGAGATAAAGGTGGGAATCCTTTAGGCCGAATATCCAAGGTTTCCAGGGTAAAGCTGATCTGCCCTGGGAAAGTCGGGGCCTAAGGCGAGGACGAGAGTCGTAGCCGATGGACAACAGGTTGAAATTCCTGTACCCTGTATGGACAGAACTGTGGGGACACGGCGGGAAAACCGGATCCGGGCACGGGGCCCGGAGCAAGCGTGGTACCGGTGCGGGAGGCAAATCCGCCGCACAACGGGAAGACGCGATGCGGACCGAAAAACAAGTAGGGAAGCCGGCAGACCTGCCGTCAAGAAAAGCCGCTATTGTTCCATGCAGGCCCGTACCGTAAACCGACACAGGTGGATGGGGAGAGAATCCCAAGGCCGGCGGGAGAAGCATTGTTAAGGAACTCGGCAAAATGGCCCCGTAACTTCGGGAGAAGGGGTGCCTGCGAGAGCAGGCCGCAGAGAACTGGCCCAAGCAACTGTTTAGCAAAAACACAGGTCTATGCAAAACCGAAAGGTGAAGTATATGGGCTGACGCCTGCCCGGTGCTGGAAGGTTAAGGGGAGCGCTCATCGAAAGAGAAGGCGCGAACTCAAGCCCCAGTAAACGGCGGCCGTAACTATAACGGTCCTAAGGTAGCGAAATTCCTTGTCGGGTAAGTTCCGACCCGCACGAAAGGCGTAATGATTTGGGCACTGTCTCGACAATGCACCCGGTGAAATTGAAGTACCAGTGAAGATGCTGGTTACCCGCGCCAGGACGGAAAGACCCCATGGAGCTTTACTCCAGTCTGGTACTGGGATTCGGTACTGCATGTACAGGATAGGTGGGAGGCTTAGAAGTACGGACGCCAGTCAGTATGGAGCCGCTGTTGGGATACCACCCCTGCAGTACTGGGTTTCTAACCGGCCGCCGTAATCCGGCGGCGGGACAATGCCAGGCGGGGAGTTTGACTGGGGCGGTCGCCTCCGAAAGGGTATCGGAGGCGCTCAAAGGTCTTCTCAGAATGGTCGGAAACCATTCGCAGAGCGCAAAGGCAGAAGAAGGCTTGACTGTGACACCGACGGGTGGAGCAGGTACGAAAGTAGGACTTAGTGATCCGGTGGCAGAAAGTGGGATTGCCATCGCTCAACGGATAAAAGCTACCCTGGGGATAACAGGCTTATCACTCCCAAGAGTTCACATCG
>JBGVGH010000124.1:0-1528 GCA_045121575.1 Faecousia sp. | reverse complement strand
GCTGTCATCCTGAGCGGAGCGCTATCGAAGTCGAAGGATCTCATGTGGAAAGATAGAGATTCTTCGACTCGCCTTCGGCTCGCTCTTAAATGACACACCTTTTCAACTTTGAGCGGCAAAGGCATGCCTTTGCCCTACAATGCCGTGGCTCGATAAACTCCAATTTACAATTTACTCATTTCGTCCCGGCGGTTTTCGAAAAAATCCCGGATTTCGGATTCGGGGGCGGTGATGGTACCCTGGAAGGTGCCGCTTCTTCCGCCGCCCCGGGCATCAAACCGTGCCCGCAAGGCGTCCACCAGGGGCTTCAAGTCCGCCCCCCGCTGGATGATGCACAGATTGTAGCTGCCCTTTTCGCCCCCCAGCACCACCGCCCGGCCGCCGCAGGCATCGGCAATGGCCTCTGCAAGCTCCCGCAGCGCCCCGCCGGACAGTTCCGGCTCGAAATGCAGCGCGCGGCCCTGCCCTGCAAAGGAGGCGGCAATCCCGGAAAACACACGGCGCCGCAAAGCCCCAACGCGCTGCTTTTCCGCCGCCAGTTGCCTGTTCATATTCTCCGCAGCAGCGGCAGTTTCCAGCATTTTTGCGGAAAAAGCCTGGGAAACCGCCCTGTTTTGTTCAAAAACTTCCTGCATCAGCCGCAGCGCACGGCCACCGCACACCATTTCAATGCGCACGCCGCCCCGCAGCTTCACGCAGGACAATAGTTTAATCAGCCCGATTTCTCCCGTGCGCTCCACATGAACGCCGCAGCAGGCGCACAGGTCATAGCCGGGGATTTCCACAATCCGAACCGGCCAGGGCAGCGCCCGCTTGCTGCGGTAGGGGATGGTTTTCAGTTCCTCCGGGTCGGGATACCAGCAGCGGATGGGCAGATTTTCCCAGACGGCCTGATTGGAAAGCCTCTCAATTTCCGGCAGGGCAGAGGCCGGGATGGGGCAGTCAAAGTCGATTTCCATGGCATCGTGCCCCACATGGAAGCCCACATTGTGGCAGCCGTACCGGCTGCACAGAATGCCGGAAACAATATGCTCGCCGCTGTGCTGCTGCATGAGATCCAGCCGCCGGGCCCTGTCCACCACGCCGTGGACGGTGCCCCGGAGGGCTTTGTCGCACAGATGCACCACCACCCCCTCCTTTTCCTGCACATCCAGCACCCGGGCATCCCCCAAAGTACCCAAATCGCAGGCCTGTCCGCCCCCTTCGGGGTAGAAAGCGGTGGCGTTCAGGATTACAAGATAGCCCTGTTCGGTTTCCGTGCAGGACAGAACCTGGGCATCAAATTCATAAATGTGGCTGTTTTCATAGTAAAGTGTCCGGGTTTTCAAATCAATTCCCCCTTTTTCGTTTGGGAAATTATAGCACAAAGAAAGGAAAAATGCAATTTTGAAATCCACCCCACCCAGAAAGCCAACCGCCAAATTGGGGGTTGGCGAGCTAAGATATTGTAGGGCAAAGGCATGCCTTTGCCGACCGGTAGCGATTATCAGAGCGGTGAGAAAGAACAAACCCGGCGGCGAGGGCATGC
>JBGVGH010000123.1:0-4736 GCA_045121575.1 Faecousia sp. | reverse complement strand
GCCCTCATCAGTCAAAAATCAGAGATTTTTGACAGCTTCCCCAAAGGGGAAGCCTTTGGGCGCACTGCCCTCCCGGGCATTTTCAAAGAAAATGCCATCCGCAAAGCGAATAAATTGTGGTTTAGCGGGCCACGGCATTGTAGGGCAAAGGCATGCCTTTGCCGATTGGTAGCAATGATTGAACCGGTTTCAAAAGCCAACCTAGCGGCGAGGGCATGCCCTCGCCCTACATTTGTTCTCCCAACACCCTGCCAAATCCCAATTTGTAAATTGGTAGCAATAAAAAGTGGGACAGCTTTTGGCTGTCCCACAAGCATATTAAAAATCAGGTAAACAGGGGCTTCAGGGCGGCGGCGAGATTGTCCTTCTGCGCCTGGGCTTCCGCCAGATTGCTGCCGCGGGTGGTGAAATAAACCTTGATTTTCGGCTCGGTGCCGGAGGGACGAACCACAACGGTGGAGCCGTTTTCCAGCGTGTAAATCAGCACATTGGCGGCGGGCAGCCCGGTTTCTGCCGGATTTTTGTAATCCACAATGCGGGTGACGGGAATGCCGTCGATGGCGTGAGAGGGATGATTCCGCAGGAAGGCCATGATGTCGTTCATCCGGTCCATGCCGGTCAGACCCGGAAACTCGTAGGAATCCACCTGGTTCAGATACCGGCCGTACTGGGCGTAGATTTCTTCCAAACGCTCCTTGATGGACGAGCCGGTGGAACGGTAGTAAGCTGCCATTTCACAAATCAGCATGGAGGCAACCACCGCGTCCTTATCCCGGACATAGGGGCCGGCCAGATAACCGTAGCTTTCTTCAAAGCCGAAGATGAAGCGCTCCACCTGGCCCTGCGCTTCCAGAGAAGCAATCTGGTCGCCAATCCACTTGAATCCGGTCAGAACATTGCGCATCTCTACGCCGTAGCTGGCGGCTACCGCATCTGCCAGAGGGGTGGAAACGATGGATTTCACCGCCACGGCGTTTTTCGGCATGGTGCCCTTTTCCTTGCGGCCGGCGCAGATGTAGTCCAGCAGCAGAACGCCCACCTCGTTGCCGCTGACCAGCTCGTAGCTGCCGTCCTTGCAGCGGATGGCAATGCCCACCCGGTCAGCATCCGGGTCGGTGGCCAGCATCAGGTCAGCGCCGGACTTTTCAGCCAGCTCCAGACCCAGCCGCAGGGCCTCGAAAATTTCGGGATTGGGGTAGGGGCAGGTGGGAAAATTGCCGTCGGGATGCTCCTGCTCGGGGACAATGGTGATGTCGGAAATGCCGATGTCCCGCAGCACACGGGTGACCGGCACCAGGCCGGAGCCGTTGAGGGGGGAGTACACCAGCTTCAGCCCCGCGGTGTGGCACAGGTCGGGCCGCACCTGGCAGGCCTTGATGGCGTCGTACAGCGCTTCCTTGCAGTCTTCACCCACATATTCAATGAGGCCCTGCTGCATCGCTTCGTCAAAATCCATGGTTTTGGCACCGGTGAGGATGTCGGTTTTCTGGATTTCGGCATACACAATGTTTGCTGCCTCGTCGGTCATCTGGCAGCCGTCGGGGCCGTAGGCCTTGTAGCCGTTGTATTTGGCGGGGTTGTGGGAGGCGGTGACCATGATGCCGGCGTTGGCACCGTAATAGCGGGTGGCAAAGCTCAGGGCGGGGACGGGCATCAGCGCGTCGTAAATGCGCACATGGATGCCGTTGGCAGCCAGCACGCAGGCAGCGGTGCGGGCAAAGAGGTCACTTTTGATGCGGCTGTCATAGGAAATAGCCACAAGCTGCTTGCCGCCCTGGGTTTTCACCCAGCTGGCAAGGCCCTGGGTGGCCTGACGGACAACATAGATATTCATGCGGTTGGAGCCGGCACCCAGCACGCCCCGCAATCCGGCGGTGCCGAATTTCAGAGAAACGGCGAACCGCTCCTTGATTTCCTCGTCATTTCCTGCAATCTGGTTCAGCTCCGCCGTCAGGTCGGCATCCTCCAGAGAAGCGCTGCACCAGCGCTGATAGTCGTTCATGTACATAACATTCACCTGTCCTTATCCATTATTTTTCAATCGGGTGTTTTTCAATGTAATCGTCCAGCAGATTCCCGGCCAGCAGCACCATGCGGGCGCAGGGGCGCTTGGCGTAGTATTCCGCCGTGCGGGGGCTGGGGGCTGGGTCGGTGGGGGGATTTTTCAGAATTTCCCGGCAGATGATGCTGCCGGCGCTTTCCCGGAACTGGCGGCACAGCTCCTGCTCATCGGCGTAGAGTACTTTCTGCCGCTCCGGGTCGGGACTTTCGTAGCCGTAGAGGCAGCCCAGCACCAGGCACATCCCGCTTACCGCGCCGCAGACCTCCCGCTGCCGTCCAAAACCGCCGCCGAAGGGGGAGGCCATTTTGGCGGCCTGTTCCGGGGTCAGCCCGGTCAGGTCGCAGAAAGCCACCGCCACCGCCTGGGCACAGTTGTAGCCGCTGACAAAAAGCTGGGCGGCGTATTCGCCATGATTCATGGGCATACCACTCCTTTATAACGAGTCTTGTTCATTGTAGCATGATTTGCCGGAAAAGACAATGGAATATTTCTTGCCTTTTCCGCTTTTTTCTGCTATGGTGTGAAAAAAAGGGTGATTCCATGAAAATTCTGGTCAGCGCCTGCCTGCTGGGGCGCAACTGCAAGTATAACGGCGGCAACAATCTGGATGAAAAGGTTCGTGCTTTCGTCCGGGGGCATGAAGTGATTCCGGTCTGCCCGGAGCAGGTGCTGGGCGTGCCCCGAATTCCTATGGAAATCGTGGAGGGAAGACTGGTCAACCGGGAGGGCGTTTCGGTGGATGAAACGGTTCGCCGGGAGGTGGCGCGGATTTTGGAAAGCATCCGGGGGCAGGCAATCGACTGCGCCGTTTTGAAGTCCAGAAGCCCCACCTGCGGTGTCCACCAGGTCTATGACGGCACCTTTTCCGGCCGCCTGATTGACGGCATGGGCGTGCTGGCAGCCGCCCTGCAAGAGAGCGGCATCCGGGTAATCGATGCAGAGAATTTATAAAAAGCAGCTCCCCAACGGGAGCTGCTTTTGCTGTATGGGGGTTGGCGCGTTGCTCCTTTGGCGGCCAACTCTATGCCGCACCTACTGATAACTCCTAATTCCTAACTCCTCATTCCTAATTCCTCACGCGTTCCTTGCCCGCAGCTCCCAGAAGGCCACGGCGCTGGCGGCGGCCACATTCAGGGAGTCCACCTGGTGATACATGGGGATTTTCACCGTGAAATCGCAGCAGGCCAGGGTGCTGTCCGTCAGACCGTCCCCTTCAGAGCCCATCAGGATGGCCAGCTTCTCCTCCTGCCGCAGCCGGGGGTCGTCAATGGAATAGGAATCGTCCCGCAGGGCCATGGAAAGGGTCTTAAAGCCCAAATCCTTCAGCCTTTCCATGCCGGGATGGGGCCAGTCGCTGCTTTCACTGCCGATGAAGGTCCAGGGAATCTGGAACACCGTGCCCATGCTCACCCGGGCGGCGCGGCGGTAGAGGGGATTGGAGCAGCCGGGGGTCAGCAGCACCGCATCCATGCCCAGGGCGGCGGCGGAGCGGAAGATGGCCCCCACATTGGTGGGGTTCTGCACATTTTCCAGCACCACAATCCGGCGGGCGTTTTGCACCGCCTGCTCCACGGTGGGCAGGGCGGGGCGGCGCATGGCGCACAGCACGCCCCGGGTCAGGTGGTAGCCGGTGAGGTTGGCCAGCAGCTGCTCGTCGGCGGTATAGACGGGAATGCCGGGACAGCGGGCGAGGATGCCTGCGGCGGAGCCGTCAATGTCCTTGCGCTCCATGAGAAGGGATACCGGGACGCAGCCGGCATCCAGCGCCCGGTGGATGACCTTGGGACTTTCGGCGATGAACATTCCCTTGGCCGGTTCAAAACGGTTTAACAGCTGTGCCTCGGTCAGCCGGGCGTATACATCCAGCTCCGGGGCGGAAAAGTCGGTGATTTCAATTACATTTGCCATGGCGGTTCTCACTTTTTTCAGAATATCCCCATTGTACCAGAGAAAACCAAAAAAGTCTATTGCAAAAACATGGGAAACTTGCTATGATGTATGTTAGAACGCCAGAATATGGCAAAATAGAGAAATGAGGTTATTTTCATGTTCAAGAGAATTACCCTGCTTTTGCTGGTGGCTGCCATGCTGTGCAGCTTTGCCGCCTGCGCGCCGGCTGTTAACAACGGTTCTGAGCCGACGGATGCACCCAGCACGCCCACCACGACCCCCAGCACACCCGCTCCCACGGAGCCCGCAGCTCCCACCGACCCCACTGACCCCACGGAGCCCACCGACCCCACCGAGCCGACGGAGCCTACCGACCCCACTGACCCCACCGAGCCGCAGTTGGAGGAAAAGACCGTGGCGGAACTGCTGGCGATGCAGCTGGAGGAGAATGAGATTACCCAGGAATATTTCATCGTCCGGGCCACTGTTTCCGCCGTGACCAACGCCGCCTATGGCGCCATGGAAATCACCGACGGAACCGGCACCATCAGCGTTTACAATTCCAAGAACGCCGACGGCACCCTGGGCTACGCCGACATGGCGGACAAGCCCTACAAGGACGACACCCTGGTTATCAAGTGCAATGTGCAGAATTTCCGTGGCACCCTGGAAATCAAGCAGGCCTACATCCTGGAATTCAAGCACGCCGAGCTTTCCATTGACCCCAGCGAATATCCCCAGATGACCATTGCCCAGGCCCGGGAAGCCGCAACCGGCACCAAGG
>JBGVGH010000122.1:0-4167 GCA_045121575.1 Faecousia sp. | reverse complement strand
GCGGTGCGCCGCGGATGCGGCAGGCGGCCGAAGGGCGCGCCCAGCGCGCACGGAGGCCGTGGGGACGACGGGCGACCCGCAGGCGGCGGGCAGGCGGTGCCCGAGCGGAGCAAGAGCGGAGAGAGAGCGGAGGAAGAGCGGAGAGGCTCCCGCAGTACGGAGGCATGAACGGAGCGCGGCAGTGTGGGCGTGCATTGGGAGCGGGCCCCCGCCCGCTAAGGGCGGAAATCGGCACCCGCCCACGCGGGTTGCCGCGCGCGACAGCGCGGCTAAATGGCGGCCGCAGAGGCCGCCAGCGCCGCAAGGCGCACAAAGGGCCCACGACCTTTGCGACGCCCACGCGCCGAAGCGGAGTGGTGCCGACGGACGAGGGTGCCTTGTAGCGGCTCCGTAGCGAACTATTCGCGATTGCTTGCGAGGGCTGCGCCTGCCCGCCGCCTGCGGGTCGCCCGTCGTCCCCACGGCCTCCGTGCGCGCTGGGCGCGCCCTTCGGCCGCCTGCCGCATCCGCGGCGCACCGCCTTCGGCGTTGCGCCGCTCCGCGGCTCCAAAGGGGCTCGGGGAAACGGAGTTGCCACGGCGGCCAATAGGGCCGCGAACCTGCGGAAGTGGTAAAAAAAAAGCCGCTGAAAATCAGCGACTTATGTAGGTAGATTTGTAAGCTGGGCAAGCAGCTATTTTTGCCGCTGCCGGTATTCCTCCAGCTCCTCGAGGAACCGCCTGCAGCGTCCCTCTACTTGGTCGAGTGTATATGGAGGATCTTCTTCAAAGCGATATCCGGACGTCATCATGGCCACAAGGTCTGCAAGGCTTAGCCATGCGTCTCGAATCATTTTGCTGTCTTGGGTCATTCCTGCACACCTCCTTTCGCGCTAAACGTTGGGCCACCTTGCAGCGGCTCCAGCAGCTTCGTTAGTAGGTAGTCGGCTCCGTACTTTGGCACAAACTTGGCATTTCGGCAATCATAGACGAGCTTGCCCAGTCGGTCCATTTCGGGCGTACCTATGCGCGCGCTGTTGGTGTACTTGACCAGCCACGCGAACATGCTTACGCCTACGCTGAAATAGTCGCAATCGTCCAAAATTGCCATAAAATTGTACCTATCGGGCCCGTGCTTCGCGTCAAACTCCTTCTGGCGTTCTGCTATAACCTTGCGGCTCATATCGTCGATTAGCGGCTCCTTTTTCCTCGCCAAAGAAAAAAGGTCCTCTCCCGTCATATCTCTCCACGTCATGCCCAAGAGCTTGGATTTGGTTGGGTTTATCTCATTGGGTTTATTATGTTGTGTTATATTGCTATCGGGAACCGATTGGGCGGCCATAGCCCCCCCCATAGGGTCCCTATTTTCGTCTGCTTCTGTTGGTTCGGGCCTGCCGTAACGACGAGCTGCACCGCGTTTGCCTGCGGCCACGGCTGCCGCTTTCTTCGCGTCGTATTCGTTCATTTGCTGCTCCAGCCATGGAGAGGAAAAGCGGCCATCCTCGCCCACATCAAAAAGGGCGTAGTCCTGGACTACGCGCTGGACGAGCTCGACGTCGGGCTCATTCATCGCAAAGGCCAAATGCCGAGGGTTAAACACTAGCCGCCGATTCTCCGCGTCGCGGAGTAGTTCGAGCAGCATTACATACACGCCATACCCAGCGGACCCCTCTTGGATTCGCATGGATAACACTTGGTCGGCCGTTCGCATGTTACTGGGCCATGGTAAGTAATTGTACATATTTGACGCTCTGACGCGATAGTTAAGAGTTTGGCAATGGGTGGGAGCTACCCACCCTCACCCTCGCGTCTTTAGGTGCTTGCCGATGCAAAGGTAAAAAAAATGCCTGGAACGCGCAAGCATTCCAAGCATTTTTTGCTAAATCGGCCAACAGTCGAGGCCTTTGGTGGGTTTTTTCAGTCTCCGAGGTGCTGGCCGTCGCGGTACGGGAAACGTAAAGTAAACGTCTCGCCATTGATAACGACCGAAACGAGGATAAACCCATGCTCTGTTGGTTCCTCTCCTTGAATCCCTATTTGTCCGGTAATTGCGTTTTCTGCCGCTGTTGGACTACCTAAAACCCAAGCACCACCATTGTCCGTTGTTATGTTTGCTGATATTGTAGCCCCTGCTGGAATCGGTTGTGACATTGTTATTTCCACCTGCTGGTCTTCTTCGATAACCTCATCCCACTCGTCTCCGGCTGTGAACGTGCTACCATTGTACTTAACCGAGAGGATTGTCGTGGTACCAAGAACGTCCAGCAGGGCGTTGGCGTTGTTCGTGTCGAGGAATACGTCGCCGCCTACACCATACGAATCAATTGCGGCCTGCATGGCTGCGGCTGTCGTGTGTGCATTGTAAACGGACTGACTGCCGAACAGCTGGAGCCTTTGCGAGGACACACGGGTAACGCCTCCAACCGAGTGCGAGAGGATGAACGTGGCACCACCCTCCGAGAATGTGGACGTATTAAGTGCCAGCGCGTAATTGTTAGTGCCAGCAGCCACCGACGTCACGCTGTCGGGAAAGTAATTGGTCAGAGGTTCAGTAGAAGTGCGGTTTAGCAGTAATTCATACACGCGTACAACAATGTAAGGCTGTTGTGAGGCATTGCCTGACTGCTGGACATTCACAATAAGGCTCAACTGCATACCCTCTGACAAAGTTAGGTTGTTGTTGAGGATAGCCTTCGAGAGTTGGCCAATGGTCGTGCCAGCTGCTATTTGGAAATTACCGAGGTTTAGGTTGGTCTTGATTGTCGAACCCTGCAAGGTGTGTTCGATGCTCAAGATAGAGCCACGTGTGATTTGGTAAGGTGCCGCAATGGCTGCACCACTTGCCACCTCTGACTTTGTCAAGGCTACTAGTGTGTTGCCAATATTGGCCGCTACAAAGGCATTGTAATCACTCTCGCGCTGCGCCTTATCTTCGAACGCATTGCGCATCCATCCCTTGTTAGCCTTGTAAAAGGCCACGAGGTTACTCAACTTAACCCTCTGCCGCATCTGTGCAGTGGTCCGAGGATTGGCAACCTGCGGAGCGAGTTCTCTCGCCAAGGTCTGCCCGTTCATCTGATAGAGGACTACGCCGCCAAGACGCTGCTTTCCTCCACGAATCCATAAGTTTTGAAGTACTGCCATAGTTGTAATTGTTAAGGTTTGGCATTGTGACGCGAACCGAGGGCAAAGATACTGAAAATGAAGATACGAGCAAAGGAAATGCGACGGAAAGTGTCACTATTAGGGTTGTTATGGCTACCCTATAGGCAACCCTGCAAAGTCCAGCTTAACTGCAAGGCCTACACTGCCAAGCTCGCTCAGGACGTCAAGGCCTACACTGCCAAGCTCGCTCAAGGTGCCAAGGCCTACACTGCCAAGCTCGCCAGCTGGACGCATAGAGAGCCGCGGCGCATTGTTCGGGGCGCCGCCGCGGCTCTGCTACGCGCCACGCCGCCGCCCTCTCTCTCTCTTACTCTCTCCCCCTCCCTTTCCTTTCCCCCTTCTCCCCTCTCACTCGGCGCGCTCGCCGCGCGCGCAATGTGTCTGCGAAGCAGACTCTTTGAGAGTGCGCGACGAGCGCGCCGCACACACCACGTCTTTACATACTATCCCGACACGTTCCGCCGCCGCCGCGCTCGTGCTTCGCTCGGTCTCGCGTACACGTGTACATATTATAATACACGCGCATAGTACCGCGCGCCAGCGCGGTACAAGCGGACGCGCGCCAGCGCGGCCGCAGGGAAAGCGAGCACCACGCGGGCACCACGCGGGCAATATGTGTGCACACCGCGCGAGCCACCACCACAAGCCGCGACCGGATGCCGCCGGAGCCTTTTGACCGAGCGAAGCGAGCAGCGACGGCGGCGCCGGACGCAGGCAGGGACACCACCCCACCCCCCAGAGGACTGCCACCCCATATGCGGGGTGGGAGAGGGGGGTGCGGGGGGAGGGGAGGGCCGCAACATGGGCCCGCCCCCCGCTGGTAACTTTTCCTTTCTTCCCTTTCTCCCCCTTCTTCCTCCTCTATCTTCTCCCTCTCTCCCCCTTCTCCCCCTTCTTCCTCCTCTATCTTCATAACGCAGAGCCGCGGCGGCGCCCCGAACAATGCGCCGCGGCTCTCTATGCGTCCAGCTGGCGAGCTTGGCAGTGTAGGCCTTGGCACCTTGAGCGAGCTTGGCAGTGTAGG
>JBGVGH010000121.1:0-3310 GCA_045121575.1 Faecousia sp. | reverse complement strand
TGCTGCCGGCAAAGAACCCGCTGGTGACCCGGCGGCCCTTCCGCAGCCCGCACCACACCATTTCCAACGCAGGTCTGGTGGGCGGCGGCGCCAATCCCAGACCCGGCGAAATTTCCCTGAGCCACAAGGGTGTGCTGTTTCTCGATGAGCTGCCGGAATTTCACAAGGACACCCTGGATTTGATGCGTCAGCCGCTGGAGGATGGGAAGGTGACCATCTCCCGGGTCAGCGGCGCGGTGACTTACCCGGCGGAATTTATGATGGTGTGCGCCATGAATCCCTGCAAGTGCGGCTGGTACGGCGACCCCAGCGGCCGCTGCCGCTGTTCGGAAAAATCCGTGGAGGATTACCGCAGCCGCATCTCCGGCCCACTGCTGGACAGAATCGATATTGTGGTGGAAGTTCCGGCGGTACATTTTGAAGAATTGCGGACACGGGCGGAGGCGGAGCCGTCGGCGGACATCAAAAAGCGGGTGGACGCGGCCCGCACCATTCAGAACCGCCGCTTCGCCCAAAAGCCCGGCATGTGCAATGCCCGCATGGGCCCGGAGGAAATGCGGCAGTTCTGCGCTTTGGATGAAGCTTCCGCGGCGCTGATGAAGCAGGCCTTTGAAACCATGGGGCTGACCGCCAGAAGCTATGACCGCATTCTCCGGGTGGCACGCACCGTGGCGGATATGAACGGCAGCGAGGACATCCAGCCCCAGCACATTGCGGAGGCGATCCAGTACCGTGCCGTCACTCTGGGCAATCAATAAGAAAAATCAGCGATGATGTCATCATTGTTCTATAAAGGAAGGATTCAGATATGAATGAGATTTTTTTGATGAAACTGGGCGAAATCGTCCTGAAGGGTGCCAACAAACGGCAGTTTGAAAACAAGCTGCGGCAGAATGTCCGCCGCCGTCTGAGAAGCTACGGCAATTATGATGTGTATATCATGCAGTCGACTCTGTATGTGGAGCCCATGGATGAAAAGGTGGATTTGGAAGGGGCATGGGAAGCCTGCCACTCCATTTTCGGCGTGGTGAGCATCTGTCGCTGCCGTCCCTGCGAAAAGAGCATGGATGCCATTTTCGGGGCGGTGGAGGAATATCTGGCTGACGATTTGGATGCCGCCCGCAGCTTTAAGGTGGAGTCCAAGCGCTCGGATAAAGCCTTCCCCATGACCTCCATTGCCATTTCCCAGGAAATCGGCGGACGCATCGCCCAGGCTCACCCCAATCTGGCGGTGGATGTTCATACCCCGGAGTATACGGTTTATGTGGAGGTGCGGGATTTGGCGGCCTATGTCCACGGCCCTGCGGAGCCGGGTGCCGGCGGCCTGCCCACCGGTGTGGGCGGACGGGCCATGTGCCTGCTGTCCGGCGGCATTGATTCCCCCGTGGCGGCGTATATGATTGCCAAGCGGGGCGTGGAAATCGAGGCAGTCCACTTCTTCTCCTATCCTTATACTTCCCAGCTGGCCAAGGACAAGGTGGTGGAGTTGGCCCGTCTGGTGACCAAATACTGCGGCAGAATGACGGTGAACATCGTGTCCTTCACCGAAATTCAGGAGGCCATCCGGGATAACTGCCCGGAGGAGTATTTCACCCTGATTATGCGCCGGTTTATGATGGAAATTTCCCAGAGAATTGCCAAGCACCATGGCTGCGGCGCGCTGATTACCGGCGAAAATCTGGGTCAGGTGGCGTCCCAGACCATGGAGGCCATGGCTGTCACCGGCGCGGTGGTGGAAATGCCGATTTTCATGCCGCTGGTGGGCATGGACAAAGAGGAAATCGTGACCATCGCCCGGAAAATCGGTACTTTTGATACCTCGGTCCTTCCTTATGAGGACTGCTGCACCGTCTTTACGCCCCGGCATCCCAAGACCAAACCCACCCTCAATCAGCTGCTGGAGGCCGAGCGCAAGCTGGACCGGCAGGCGCTGATTGAACGGGCGCTGGAGAATGTGGAAAAAATCGTGGTGAAGTACCATGAAGAAGGCGTCTGAGCAGGTGCTGACCGCCCTGGCAGGCAAGACCCTTGCCACGGCGGAAAGTCTGACCGGCGGGCTGATTGGGGCGGCGCTGACAGCTGTCCCAGGCGCTTCCGCCGTTTACAAGGGCGGCATCGTCAGCTACTGCAATGAAATCAAGCGGGATTTCCTACATGTCCCGGCGCAGCTGCTGGACTCTGTCGGTGCCGTATCTGCCCCGGTGGCAAAGGCTATGGCCGAGGGGGTGCGGACAGCGATGCACACCGATGTGGCAGTGTCCGCCACCGGACTTGCCGGCCCCGGGGGAGATGCATTTGGAAATCCGGTGGGAACGGTTTTCCTGGGCTATGCGGATGAAAGAAAAACCGTGGCGCTGGAATGCCATTTTTCCGGCGACCGGGAAAGCATCCGCCGGCAGGCAGTGCAGACCGCACTGGAACTGATTTTGAGGCAGCAATAAGGAAACTCCCGGATGCGGCGCATCCGGGAGCGATTTTTATTTCGTTTTCTTTTTCAATGTGGAGCGCAGGCCGATTTCCGTGCCGTTGAGCATCCGGGGGATGTTTTCCCGGTGCTTATAGAAAATCACGGCGGTGGCCACGAGAATGACCAGGGGCAAAATGGCGTTGTGGGCAGAAAAGCCCAGATAAGCCGGGACGATGACAATGGTGGTCAGGGTGCCTGCCACCAGATAGTCGGTGACGAGGGTGATGACCACCACCAGCGCCAGCACCACCAGGGCGAACTTCCAGTTCAGCGCCACCGTCAAACCCAGGAAAGAGGCGAAGCCCTTGCCGCCTTTGAATTTCAGGGGGAAGGGGAAGATGTGCCCCAGCACGCAGGCCACACCGGCAACCGCCCCGGCGTAAGGACTGCCGGGAAACAGCAGCTTCGTCAGCAGCACCGCCACAATGGCCTTGCCGATGTCATGAATGCCCACCAGAATGCCATACCGCCAGCCCAGCACGATGGTGGAATTGGCGGCGCCCAGATTATTGGAGCCGGATTTGCGAATATCGATGTTTTTCAGTTTGCAGATGTAAAGCGCCATGTTGGAGCATCCCAAAAGATAGCCTGCGGCGATTGCGAACAGATAGGACATGCATATACCATCCTTGCATTTTTTCGCCATTATAGCACACCCTGCCGCCAATTACCAGACTTTTTTCCAAACCTGTCTTACAGGAGGTGTAGCGTTACAATTGATGTGAGACTAAGTGAATAGAAAAAAGCGATTGAGTTTGTTAGAATAAAGTCACCACAACCCAAGTCTAACGAAAGGAACTCAATCGCCATGGTTATAGTAACAGATGTTAAGCAGAAAAACAA
>JBGVGH010000120.1:0-3340 GCA_045121575.1 Faecousia sp. | reverse complement strand
CTGCTGGAGCAGGTGAACAAACTGTGGGATTTGCACAGCCAGCAGGAAACCCGGGATATTTCCGTGGTGGCCCAGTTTTTCCGTGTCCTCAGCCTCCTGGTGGGCAGCACGGGGAAACAACCGGCCCGGATGCGATCCCAGACCCTGCGGCACAGTCGGGTGCGGGATATTGTGTTTTATATTGACGACAATTTCAGAAATGATATTTCTGTTTCCGACATTGCCAAGGCCAATAATCTGTCGGTGAGCTACCTGATGTCCCTGTTTGCCGAGGAGGTTGGCATGACCCCGGTGGAGTATCTGAACCGGATGCGAATCTCCGCTGCCTGCGCCTGCCTGCTGGGAGAGGACTGGAAGGTCAGGGAAATCGCCGAGTGGCTGGGTTTTCGGGATGAAAAGTATTTTATGCGACTGTTCAAAAAACAGAAGGGCATCAGCCCCGGACAGTACCGCGCGCAGCGGCCCAGGGAGGATCCCTACCTCTGGAAGCAGGATTTGAAATTTGAATATAGATAAGGAAGGTACAATTCATGTTTAAAAATAACCGGGAATGGGAACGCACGGACAATTTCGGAATGCTGCCCCAGCACTGTTACTTCACTCCCTTCGACCGGAAGGACCCCTGTCACGATAACAGAGAGCTGTCCTCCCGCCGGACTTCCCTGAACGGGCAATGGGACTTCAGAGCGCATAAGGATATCAGGGAATGTGTGCTGGAAGAGGAGCTTACCGAGCAGATCAAGGTGCCGGCCTGTGTGCAGCTTGAGGGTTACGACGGCAATCAGTACACAAACCATCGCTACCCATTCCCCTATGAGCCTCCCTATATCCAGCAGGATAATCCGGTGTTTCACTACCGGCGCAGCATCCGGCTGGATGTGCCCCAAAATACACGGCTGGTGTTCGAGGGTGTCGATTCGGCTTTCTATGCGTTCCTCAATGGCCAGCTTCTGGGATACAGCCAGATCACCCACAAAACGACGGAATTTGACCTGTCCGAATTTGGCGTCGCAGGGGAGAATGTACTGGATGTCATTGTGCTCAAATGGTGCGCAAGCTCCTATCTGGAGGATCAGGATAAATGGCGTTTTTCCGGCATTATCCGGGATGTTTACCTGCTGCGCCGGGACGAAGGCTGCGTAGAGGACTACAAAATCGAAACCGATATTCAGGGCGATACCGCCCAGGTGCGCTTTACGCTGCTCTGGGGCGGCGCGTGCCGGGTGTCCTTCGGTGCCGAGGAAAAAACGGTGGCTCAAGGTCAGAGCGTCTGCTTCCCGGTGGAAAATCCCCGGCTGTGGAGCGCCGAGGAGCCCAATCTGTATGACATGGTCATCACTTCCGGACAGGAAGTGATCTATGAGCAGGTGGGTTTCCGTCAGGTGGAAATCTCCGGCGGTGTGCTGTACTTCAACGGCAAGCCCATCAAGCTGCAGGGCGTCAACCGCCATGAATTTGGCCCCAGGGCCGGAGCCGTCGTTTCGCTGGAGGAGATGGAGCGGGATCTGAAGCTGATGAAGCAGCTCCATGTCAACGCCATCCGCACCAGCCACTACCCCTGCGCACCGGAGTTCTACCGGCTGTGTGACCGCTACGGTTTCTATGTGATGAACGAGGCGGATCTGGAGGCACACGGCGTGTGTAATCTGGATGGTAAATATGATATGTCTCTGTACAATACCATCGCAAAGGATACCCTGTTTGAAAATGCCATTACCGAGCGTGTGCTGACCATGTATCAGCGGGACAAAAACCGTTTCTGTGTCATTATGTTCTCCCTGGGCAATGAATCCGGCTACGGTCCTGCCATAGAAAAGGCCGCCCGGGCATTGAAGACTCTGGACAGCCGCCCCATCCACTACGAAGGACATTCTCTCATTCAGGGGACGGACGAGTATTATAATGATGTGCTGGATGTGGCCAGCAGAATGTATCCCGCCTATCAGTGGACGGAGGACTATATTAAGGATGAGCGGGAGACCCGGCCTCTGGTGCTGTGCGAGTACTCCCACGCAATGGGCAACGGCCCCGGAGATTTGAAGCGCTATTGGGACATTTTCCGCTCCTCCGACCGCTATGCCGGCGGATTTCTCTGGGAATGGGCCGACCACGGCATCCCCGGAGAAAAGGGTTATCAGTATGGAGGCGACTTCGGAGAGACCCTCCACGACGGAAACTTCTGCATCGATGGCATCGTCACCCCGGGCCGCCAGTGCAAGGCCGGAACCATGGAAATGGCCGCGGTTTATCAAAGCGTGGAGTTTACCTTTGCCGACGGCGTGCTGAGCGCCGGCAGCCGATATTTCTTTAGAGATCTTCACGGCAAGCTGACCCTGACGGTCAAGGTCAACGGTCAGCAGGTGTGGCAGCAGGAGGAAATGCTGACGCTGGCCCCCGGCGGGCAGATGCGCTGGACGGTGCCTGTGCCGGAGGATGGCTTTGCCGGCCTGTACGCGGTGCTGGAGGAGGAGAACGGTCTGGTTTCCCGGGGCTTCTTCTGTCTGAGGCCCGGCAGGGAAGCACCGCTGTCTCCACAGGTCGAGCCCCGGGTCACCCAGGATGAGGAAACGGTGTCCTTCACCTGGGGTGCCATGAGCGCCCGGGTCGACAGCAGAAGCGGCGACCTTATCTCCCTGAAAAAGGACGGCGCAGAGCTGCTGCGTGAGCCGATGACGGTTTCTGTCATGCGCGCGCCCATTGACAATGAAATGGGAGTTTTGTGGAAATTCCGGGAAATCGGCGTTTACAGCGCAAAGCCCCGGGTACATATTTGCAGCACGGAAGCGGGCTTTGCGGCGCGGGGCAAGATGCTCCCCATGGCACAAAGAAGCATTCTGGACTATGATATCTCCTACACCGCCACCCGGGATGGCCTGCGCGTCACCCTGGATTACCGGTTCCCCGAGCAGGTGGAGCGGCTGCCCAGCGTGGGACTGCGTTTCGCCGTCAGCGGCGACTGCAACACGATTCGCTACCTGGGCTACGGCGGCCGGGAGAGCTATCCGGATATGAACGGCGGAGATAAGGATGTATTTGAAGAGAATGTGGCATCCCAGTATTTCCACTATATCAAGCCCCAGGAGAGCGGCAATCATACCCAGACGGAATGGCTGGAACTGAATGGGTTTGGCCGCATTCAGAGCAACAGCGGTTTTGATTTCTCTGCCATCGCCTATTCTGCCCGGCAGCTTATGGAGGCTGGCCACGACTACGAACTCATCCCGGATGGCAATACCCACCTGTTCCTGGGACACCAGGAGGGCTTGGGAACAAATGCCTGCGGCCCGGAGCTGGAGTCCCGCTACTGGGTAAAACGGGAAGATAAAATGGTATTTGATAT
>JBGVGH010000119.1:0-17607 GCA_045121575.1 Faecousia sp. | reverse complement strand
CAAGGGACTTGTATGTGGATTTTTCCTTGCATCGTTGGGGAATCTGGTATATACTAAGGAAAAGGAAATGGGGGAATGACCATGATTTTGAAGGTATTGTGCGTGGGAGATGTGGTGGGCAATCCCGGCCTTGACCGGGTCAGCCGCAGTCTGCGCTATCTGAAGCGGAAAACGGGGGCGGATTTTGCCATCGTCAACGGGGAAAATGCCAGCGTGGTGGGCATGACCCCTCGGCAGGCGGAGGAGATTTTTGACGCGGGCGCGGATGTGATTACCATGGGTAATCACACCTTCGGCAAGCGGGAACTGTGCGACTATCTGGACGAAAACAGCCGGATTTTGCGCCCTGCCAACTATGCGCCCCAGGTGCCGGGAAAGGGCTGGGGCGTGTATGAGAGCAAAGCGGGGGATGTGGCGGTCATCGACCTGATTGGCCGCTGCAACATGGACTACGGCCCGGACAATCCCTTCTTGCTGATTGAAAAGATTCTGCCCCAAATCCAGGCGAAAATCATTCTGGTGGAGATGCACGCCGAGGCTACCTCCGAAAAGCTGGCCATGGGGTATCTACTGGATGGACGCGTCAGCGCGGTTTACGGCACTCATACCCATGTGCCTACCGCCGATGCCCAGGTGCTGCCCAAGGGCACGGGCTTCGTGACGGATTTGGGCATGACCGGCCCCAAGCACTCGATTTTGGGCATCCGCCCGGAGCTGTCCATTGCCAAATTCCGGGGGGATCTGACCAGCCGCTACCAGTGGGCGGAGGGCACAACCAAAATGGAGGCGGTTTTGTTTACCATCGACGGGGCAACCGGCAGTTGCCTCAAGGCGGAAAGGGTGGATATCTGCGATGAAAATACTGCACGCGGCTGATTTGCATCTGGATGCGCCGCTCAGTGGCTTTTCCGGGGAAACCGCCGCATGGCTGCGCCGGGAAATGCTGGCGCTTCCGGGAAAAATCGGAGAGCTTTGCCGAAAGCAGGAGTGCGATATGCTGCTTCTGGCGGGGGATTTGTTCGACGGAAAGGCCAGCCGGGAGGCGGTGCAGGCACTTGCCTCCGCGCTGGAGGAAGTGAAAGTGCCGGTCTTTATTTCCCCGGGAAACCATGATTTTTCCGGGCCGGAAAGCCTGTGGATGACGGAAGTTTGGCCGAAAAATGTCCATATTTTCAAAAAGCCTGCGGTGAAGAGCGTGGCCCTTCCGGAACTGGACTGCCGGGTTTACGGCGCAGGTTTCCCGTCGATGGACTGCCCGCCGCTATTGGAGCATTTTTCCCGGCAGGGGTCGGAAAAGTACCATATTGGCATTTTCCATGGGGACGCTACCCAGCGCAATTCCCCCTATAATCCTATTACGCAACCGCAGGTTGCGGCTTCCGGTCTTGACTATTTGGCGCTGGGACATATCCACAAAACAGGCTCTTTTACGGCGGGCGCAACGCTGTGCGCCTGGCCCGGATGCCCCATGGGGCACGGATTTGACGAAACGGGGGAGAAGGGCGTACTGCTGGTTCAACTGGAGGAGCAGGCCGCCGTTCGATTCCTGCCGCTGAAAACGCCCCGCTTTTACGATTTGGAAGCCATGGTGCTGACCACGGCGCAGGAGGCGGTGAAATCCGTCCTTCCCGGCGGCGGCAGCACGGATTTCTACCGGGTTACATTGACGGGAGAATCAGAGAAAATCGACCTGCCCGCTTTGCGCCGTACATTGGAGCATTACCCCAATCTGGAACTGCGGGACAAAACCCGCCCGGCGGCGGATGTGTGGCAGGCGGTGGGGGAGGATTCCCTGGAGGGCATCTATTTCCGGATGCTGCGGCAGGCGATGGAGAATGGGGACGAGGCGTCCCGCCAGACCGCTCTGCTGGCGGCGCGGATTTCCCGGACAATTTTGGATGGCGGGGAGGTGGTGCTGCCATGAAAATCTATTCCATGACGGCCACCTTTGGCAAGCTGGAAAACCAGACCCTGACCTTGCAGCCGGGGCTGAATATCATTCATGCCCCCAACGAATGGGGAAAATCCACTTGGTGCGCCTTCCTCGTGAATATGCTCTACGGCATGGAAACCCGGACGAAAAGCACCAAGTCCGCCCTGGCGGACAAGGAGCGCTACGCTCCCTGGTCCGGCGCGCCCATGTCCGGGCGCATGGAACTGAACTGGAATGGCCGGGACATCACCATTGAACGCTGGACAAAGGGGCGCATTCCTCTGGGGGAATTTCGTGCCTATGAAACGGGCAGCGGTGTGGCGGTGCCGGAGCTGACGGCGGCCACCTGCGGCGAAATGCTGCTGGGGGTGGAGCGGAGTGTGTTTCTGCGTTCCGCCTTCCTTCGGCTGAGCGACCTGCCGGTGACGGAGGATGAGGCCCTGCGCCGCCGGCTCAACAGTCTGGTGACCACCGGAGATGAGAGCAACACCGCAGACGCGCTTGCCCAGAAGCTGAAGGAACTGAAAAACAAATGCCGCTACAACCGCAGCGGTCTGATTCCCCAGGCGGAAGCGGAGCGGGAGGAGCTGCGCCAAAAGCTGGAGAAAATGGAACAATACCGTGCCGCCGCGGAACGGCTGGAGCGACAGCAGGAGGAAGCGCGGCAGTACCGGGCGGAACTGGAAAACCACAATCAGGCACTGCTGTACGCCGAAGCGGCGGAAAACAACCGCCGCATTGCTCAGGCACAGCTGCAAGCGAAAGCTGCAAAGGCAGAGCTGGAAGCCAGGGAACAGGTCTGCGCCGGACTGCCGGAAGCGCAGCAGGCAGAGCATATGACCCAAACGCTGCGCCGCCTGAACGAACAGAGCATGGCGCTGAATCTGCAGCGGCAGATGCTTCCGCCTCCGCCCCAAAAGCCGGAGGTATCTCCCGCTTTTGAGGGCCTTCCCGCCGCGGCGGCGGTGGAAAAAGCGGCATCCGACCGGCGGCGGTATGAACATCTGGAAGGGGAAAAGAAACGGCGTGCCCGTACCATGGGCGGCGTTACCCTGGGCTGCGCTCTGGCGATGCTCCTGCTGCTGGGCGGGATGGCCTTTGGCCTGCCAGGGTGGGCTGCCCTGGCTGGGGCGCTTACCATGGTGGCGGTGCTGGTAACGGCTTTTGTTCTGAATATCCGGAAAACGGAACAGATTCGCCGGGAAATTGACGGCTTGTTTGCCCAATATCCTGGCATTCCGGCAGGAAACTGGCTCACGCTGGCGGAAACAGAAGGCCGCCGCATAGCTTCTTACGAGAAAGAAGCGGCGGAATATGGGGAAAAGACCCGCCATTTCACCCAAAAACAGCAGGAGCTGGTGGATGAAATTCAAAAAGTGACGGAGGGGAAAAGTGTGGATGCGTGCCTGCAAAAGTGGGCGGGCATCGCGGAATCCTGGCGCCTTTTGGAGCAGGCCCGTCAGCAATGGGAAAATGCCAGCCGGCAGGCACAGACCCTGGCAGAGCTGGCGCGCCCGGTGCAGATGCCGGAAAAGCCGGACACGCTGACCCTTTCCCGGGAGCAGACCCGGCTTACATTGGCGGAGGTGGAAAAGCGGCAGGAGCTGCTGCACCATCAATACGGACAGAATCAGGGCCTGATGGAGGCGCTGGGGCAGGAGAATGACCTGCGTGCCTGTTTGCAGCGGGTGGATGCCCGCCTGGAACGGCTGAACGAAACCTATGGGGCGCTGGAGCTGGCCCAGTCCACTCTGGCGGATGCGGCGTCGGAGCTGCAGCGGCGGTTTGCACCCCGGATTTCCAGCGAAGCCCAGCGGATTTTCGCCGCGCTGACCAATGGGCGCTATGACCGGCTCACCCTTTCCCAGGATTTGTCTCTCAATGCCGGGGCAGAGGAGGAAAGCGTGCTGCACACGGCGCGGTGGCGCAGCGAGGGTACGGTGGACCAGATGTATCTGGCACTGCGTCTGGCGGTGGCAGAGGAGCTGAGCCCGCATGCCCCGTTGATTCTGGATGATGTGCTGGTTCGCTTTGATGATAAGCGCCATGCCGCGGCCATGGAAATTCTGAAATCCCAGGGAGAAAAGCGGCAGATTCTGCTGTTTACCTGCCAGAATCGGGAACTTGCCTATCAATAACAAAGACAGCCGCAAACCCTGGTTTGCGGCTGTCCTTCTGTTTATTTCACGGTAAAATTCAATGTGACCGGCTCGGTCTGGTCGGTGGAGATGGTGAGGGTGGCCTTGCCTGTTTTTTCGGTGGTGCGGATGTAGGTGCCGCACATACCGCCCTCGGCGGCAGCGACATCAGGCCCCACCAGTTCGGCGCAGCCGGTGAGCTTAAAGCGCACCGGAATCTGGGCATAGGGCGCGGGGTTGCCGTATTCGTCCAGCACCCGAATCCGGACGGAAGCCATGTCGAAGCTAGCCTTCTCCGTCAGGGTCAGGGCGGAGGCCTTTACCTCCAGATGAAGCTTGGCGGAGGGACAGATGGTAACGGAAGAAACCACCTTTCCATCCTTCAGACCGTCAAAGCGCCACACGGTAGCTTCGCCGCCCCAGTTGCCGATGTACTTGCCGTAGAGAGCGTTGGCATCGCTGTAATGCATACCGTAGCGCATCATGACCCATGCCATTTTCCGTTTTTCAGAACCGGAGAGCTGCTCCGGCCCCTTCTGGCTCACAGCCAAAAGCAAATCGTGGATGGCCTTGGCCTTCTTTTGGGGGAAACCCTCCTGGGTTTCCAGCAGGCAGCCCACCATGTCATCCATGGTCATGGGAGGATGGGGCAGACCCTGCCAGTCGCTGACGGACAGGTTGGTGACGAACTGGTCGTTTTTATACAGCGCTACCGTGTCGGCGTTGGTAAACACGGTCACATCACCGATTTGACCGCCGGGATAGTCACCGATGTCCATGGAGGAACCGACGGTGAGCACAGGGGTGTTTTCCTGCTGACTGGCGTACAGAGCGGCAGCCAGCTTGGGGTTGCGGTGGAAGTCCATGACGCCGTGGTAGCAGATGCGGTCGCCGGAACCGAAGTCCTTGTGGGTGGGATAGTCAAACATACACCAGCCGAAGCAGCCGCAGTGCTCGCCGGAGGCGGCAGCGGCGTTCTGCACCCGGGCGTGGCGCAGGGCGTGCTCCTGCCGGCGGGTCCAGGTATCGAAGGACTTGGTGGGGAACATATGACCGCTGTGCTCGGAAATGAGCAGCGGTTTTTTCATATTGGGGGTGACCGTCTTTTTGGGGCGCACCGGGGGATTGTCACCGGTGTGGGAGAAGTCGTTGTAGGCGTAGACATCTTCCATCAGGCTGCTTTTCAGAATGCAGCGCACGCCGGAGGTGGGACGGCTGGAATCCAGCTCATGGGCGATGGTGTTGGTGCGGCGGTACAGCGCGTCATCGTCTCCGCTTTCATTCACCCGAACACCCCACAGGACGATGCTGGGGTGGTTGCGGTACTGCACCACCATTTCTTCCACATTGCTGCACAGCCGCTTTTTCCAGCCCTCGTCACCGATGTGCTGCCAGCCGGGGATTTCTGTGAATACCAGCAGGCCGATGCGGTCACATTCATCAATAAAATAGTGACTCTGGGGATAGTGGGAGGTGCGGACGGCAACGCAGCCCAGCTCCTCCTTCAGAATGCGGGCATCCTCCCGCTGTAGGCTTTCCGGGGCGGCGTAGCCCACAAAAGGATAGCACTGGTGGCGGTTCAGACCCCGCAGGAAGGTCTTTTTGCCGTTGAGATAGAAGCCGTCATTGCGGAATTCCACGGTGCGGACGCCAAACTTCACCTGCTGCTCGTCGCAGACAGCGCCGCTGCCGTCCAGCAGCTCACATTTGAGAATGTAGCGGTGGGGGTCCTCCACGCTCCACAGCCGGGCATCCGGGAAGGGAATGCTCGCAGGGGAGGTGGTTTCCGTGGTCAGCAGGCAGGTGCCGTCCTCCTCCAAAACGGAAACCCGGCAGTAGTTTGCTCCCTGGGTTTTGATTTCGGCGTGGACAGTGTCGTTATTGGGGGTGGTGACAAAAATATCTTCAATATAATTCTGCTCCCGCACATCCAGCCAAACCTCCCGGTACAATCCGCCGTAGGTCAGGTAGTCGATGACAAAGCCAAAGGGGGGCAGGGCGGGGTTTTCTGTGGTGTCCAGCCGGACGGCAATGCGGGCATCCTGGCCAGGGGTGACAAAATCGGTGATTTCCACCCGGAAGCCGGTGTAGCCGCCGGCGTGCTGGGTCAGCTCCTGGCCGTTAACGAAAACGGTGGCAATGTGGCCCGCACCGTCAAACTGCAAAAACAGCCGCTTCCCGGCGTATTCCGCCGGAATGGGGAGAGTTTTGCGGTAGCCGCAGACCATCTGGTAGGCGGTGTGGTCGCCGTAGTGGGTGGGGATGGCCTTGGGCGTGTGGGGCAGGCGGACAGGGGTGGCATCACCCGCGCCCTGGCAGAAAGCCTCGCTCCATGCCTCGGTAAATTCCCAATCGTTGCACAAGCTGTATTTCATAATGGTGTTCTTCCTTCTCAAAAGTATGCCCGCCCTGCAAGAGGACGGGCAGGAAATTTGTATTTTACAGTTCCGAATAGCCGTAGCTGTTGACCAGGGCGTCGATTTTCTGACCGGCCTTGCAGTAGGGACAGTCGTGGGGGTCGAAGCTCTGATAGTCAGGCAGGTCGTCCACGGAATAGACGGAGCGGACGGGATAGCCGTCAATCTGATCCACGGCCCGGTAAATCGCGGCCACACCGGCCACATGGCCGCCGTAGTAGTGAATGGCCTCGATGCTCTGGCGGGCGGTGCCGCCGGTGGTGACGGAGGCGGTGAGAATTAGGACATGCTTGTCCTTAATCATGGGCTTGAGATTGTCCCGGAACAGCAGCTGGGAATTGTTGTATTCCGGCTCCATGACATAGATGGTCTGGTGGGCGTTGATGGTGCCAAATCCGCTTTTGGTCAGCTCCTCCGCCACAAAAGCGCCCAGCACGGTGGTGCCGTCCAGACACAAAATGGTATCCACCGGGGTGTCGTTGATGAAGTGGGACACCAGCTGATAGGCGCTGGCCTTTGCCTCACTGACACGGCTTTTGTGGAAGGTGATGTCGATGTAGTAGTTGATGTGGCTGTGGTTGGTGGCGAAGTGGCCACGGGCGATTCGCAGGGGAACATTGCCCCGGCGGTTTTTGATGTGGGTCAATGTGATCATGGGTACTCCTCCTTTGAATAAAAAGCGTTTTCGGCCGGTAACAACCGCGTTTTGCCGGCTGACGAAAAACGCTTTTTTTCATTATACTTCAAAAGGGGAGGGGTTGGCAAGAAAAATTATACGGCCGTTTTTACAAAATTACGGCCTTATTCTTGTGCAATTTGCCGTTGACGCAGGAAGGAAACCTGCCGCAGAAACTGCCGGGCGATGGGGCGGCAGATTTCACGCCGGTCAATCATGTGGTAAACCTCCTCCAGCGGCACCCAGCGGGCATCCACGGTCTCGCCGGGGAGCAGGACGATTTCTTCCAGCGGTGTCTGGCGGCGCAGGCAGTAAAAATCGTAAAAGGCGATTTCGTCCTGCCCGGATTCCAGCAGTTCAAATTCTTCCTCTTCAGCCCGGATGCCGGTTTCCTCCCACAGCTCCCGGCAGATAGCCTGACGGCTGGTTTCGCCGGCCTGGGCGGCACCGCCGGAGTTTTCCCAGGTGTTGGGGAAGCTTTTGCTGGGGGCGCGCTTGGTCATCAGCACATTTCCATATCCGTCGTAGACCCACACGCAGACCACCAGACCGTATTCGCCGGGACCCCAGGGGTCGCCCCGGCGGTGCAGCCGCCCGGTCAGGCGGCGCCGGGCATCGTAAATGTCATTCCACTCCATGGGAAACCTCCGTCCTTTTTGTTCATGTATAAGGTAGCATCCTGCCTGTGGAAAGGCAAGAGGGGAAATTCGACAAAATAGACGAATCGGGCCGGTGGCACTTTGGCACACCGACCCGAAATTTTGTAGCAAATGTAAAAAAACCGAGGAAAACCTCGGTAAATCTTCCAAAAAGGCATTGACAAACAGGGATGCCTGTGTTACAATGAATCTCCATAGTGTGCTATTATGCCCATAGGAGGCCATTCTCATTTGCAAGGGTATGATAACACAGAATATGGTAGCTGTCAAGCGGGTAGTTTTTCAAAAATGACAACTGCCCCGGGCGTGTTAAAAATGTGAGCAACACACAATATTCCGGCGAGAGCCGAAAGAAAGGCTGTGATGAAGTATATGGAAATGGTCAAGGACGTAATGTTCGGCAAGACCATGCGTAAGTCCTACGCAAAGCACAAGGAAATCCTGGAAATTCCCAATATGCTGAAAATCCAGAAGGACTCCTACCAGTGGTTCCTGGAGGAAGGTTTGCGGGAAGTTTTCAAGGATGTAGGCACCATCACCGACTTCTCCGGGAAACTGGAGCTGTCCTTCCTAGATTACACCATGGAGGACAAGCCCAAGTACACCATCGAGGAGTGCAAGGAGCGTGACGCCACCTACGCCAAGCCCATCAAGGTTCGGGTACGCCTGCGCAACACCGAAACCGAGGAAATCAAGGAACAGGAAATCTTCATGGGCGATTTCCCCATTATGACCAACGGCGGCACCTTTGTCATCAACGGCGCTGAGCGTGTCATTGTTTCCCAGATCGTCCGCTCTCCCGGTATGTACTACGGCCACGAGGTGGACAAGGCTGACCAGCACACCTACACTGCCACTGTCATTCCTTACCGTGGCGCCTGGCTGGAGTATGAAACCGACAACTCTGATGTGTTCTATGTCCGTATCGACAAGAACCGGAAATTGCCCATCACCTGCCTGATTCGCGCCCTGGGCGTCAGCACCGATGAGCAGATCAAGGCCATGTTCGGCGAGGACCCCCGTATCCTGGCTACCATTGAAAAGGATACCTGCAAGACCCGGGAAGAGTCTCTGCTGGAAATCTACCGCCGCCTGCGTCCCGGCGAGCCGCCCACGGTGGAAACTGCCACCGCACATTTGGAGGGCCTGCTGTTCGATGCCCACCGCTATGATGTGAGCAAGGTCGGCCGTTATAAGTTCAATAAAAAGATGGAAATTGCCACCCGCCTGTCCGGCCGGGAAGTGGCAGAACCCATTGCTGACCCCCTGACCGGTGAGATTCTGGCCATGCCCGGCGACATTCTGACCCGGGAACAGGCCTGGGCCCTGTCTGCCAAGGGCGTCAACGAGGCCGTGGTCAAGGTGGGCGATTCTCTGGTCAAGGTGTTCGCCAACGATATGGTGGACATGGCCAATTTCGTTTCCTTCAACCCCAGAGAGTACGGCGTCACCGAAAAGGTTCGCTTCTCCGTGCTGAAGGAAATGCTGGAAACCGTCCCCGCCGACGGCTGGAAGGAAGCCATTGCCGACCGCATGGACGATTTGATTCCCAAGCACATCATCGTCGATGACATCATGGCTTCCATCAACTACCTCAACTGTGTGGCCATGGGCATCGGCACCCCCGATGACATCGACCATCTGGGCAACCGCCGCCTGCGCTGCGTGGGCGAGCTGCTGCAGAACCAGTTCCGCATTGGCTTTTCCCGTCTGGACCGTGTCATTCGCGAGCGCATGACCGTGCAGGATTTGGACGCTGTCACCCCCCAGAGCCTGATTAACATCCGTCCTGTCACCGCCGTCATCAAGGAGTTCTTCGGCTCCAGCCCCCTGAGCCAGTTCATGGATCAGAATAACCCTCTGGCCGAGCTGACCCACAAGCGCAGACTGTCTGCTCTGGGCCCCGGCGGTCTGAGCCGGGAGCGGGCTTCTCTGGATGTGCGTGATATTCACTACACCCACTATGGCCGTATGTGCCCCATTGAGACTCCCGAAGGCCCCAACATCGGTCTGATTAACTATCTGGCTACTTTCGCCAGAATCAACGAGTACGGCTTCGTGGAAGCGCCCTACCGGAAGGTGGACAAGGCCACCGGCTTTGTCACCGACGAAGTGGAGTATATGACCGCCGATGTGGAGGATGCCTACTACATCGGTCAGGGCAATGAGCCTCTGGACGAGCATGGCTGCCTGGCCAACGCCCGTATCACCTGCCGTCACCGCAACGAAATCATCGAAGTGGACCGGGAAGTCATTGATTACATCGATGTGTCCCCCCGGATGATGATTTCCATCGCCACTTCCTTCATTCCCTTCCTGCAGAACGACGACGCAAACCGGGCCCTGATGGGCGCAAACATGCAGCGTCAGGCCGTGCCTCTGCTGACCACCGAGCCTCCCATCGTTGCCACCGGCATCGAGCATAAGGCCGCTGTGGATTCCGAGGTCTGTATCAAGGCAGAAAAGCCCGGCACCGTGCAGGCTGTTTCCGCTGACTCCATCACCGTGTTCTATGACGACGGTGAGGTCAAGACCTACCATCTGACCAAGTTTGCCCGCTCCAATGCCGGCACCTGTGTCAACCAGCGCCCCATCGTTGTGGTGGGCGAGCGGGTCGACCGGGAGCAGATCATTGCCGACGGCCCCTCCTGCTCCGGCGGCGAAGTGGCCCTGGGTAAGAATGTGCTCATCGGCTTCGTCAACTGGGAAGGCTACAACTACGAAGACGCCATCCTGCTCAACGAGCGTCTGGTTCGGGAGGATGTGTTCACCTCCATCCACATCGAGGAGCACGAGACCGAGGCCCGGGATACCAAGCTGGGACCGGAAGAAATTACCCGTGACATCCCCAATGTGGGCGAAGATACCCTGAAGGATTTGGACGAGAACGGCATCATCCGCATCGGTGCCGAGGTTCACTCCGGCGACTATCTGGTTGGTAAGGTTACCCCCAAGGGCGAAACCGAGCTGACCCCCGAAGAGCGGCTGCTGCGTGCCATCTTCGGCGAGAAGGCAAGAGAAGTCCGTGACACCTCTCTGAAGGTGCCCCATGGCGAAAGCGGCATCGTGGTGGATGTGAAGGTGTTCACCAAGGAGAATTCCGACGAGCTGGCACCCGGCGTGACCAAGTCCGTTCGTGTCTACATTGCCCAGAAGCGTAAGATTTCCGTGGGCGATAAGATGGCCGGCCGTCACGGTAACAAGGGCGTTGTCTCCCGGGTTCTGCCGGAGGAGGATATGCCCTTCCTGCCCGACGGCACCCCCCTGGATGTGGTTCTGAACCCCCTGGGCGTGCCTTCCCGTATGAACATCGGTCAGGTGCTGGAAGTCCATCTGGGCTACGCTGCCAAGGCTCTGGGCTGGCATGTTGCCACCCCTGTGTTTGACGGCGCCAATGAGAAGGACATCCGGGAAACCCTGAAGCTGGCCGGTCTGCGGGAGGACGGCAAGACCGTTCTGTACGACGGCCGTACCGGTGAGCCCTTCGATAACCTGGTTACCGTTGGCTATCCCTACTACCTGAAGCTGCACCATCTGGTTGATGATAAGATTCACGCCCGTTCCACCGGCCCCTACGCCCTGGTTACCCAGCAGCCCCTGGGTGGTAAAGCCCAGTTCGGCGGTCAGCGTTTCGGCGAAATGGAAGTTTGGGCACTGGAAGCTTACGGTGCCGCCTATACCCTGCAGGAAATCCTCACGGTCAAGTCCGACGATGTGACCGGCCGTGTCAAGACCTACGAAGCCATTGTCAAGGGCTCCAACATCCCCACCCCCGGCGTGCCGGAATCCTTCAAGGTTCTGGTCAAGGAACTGCAGGCTCTGTGCCTGGATATTCGTGTGCTGGATGAAAACGGCAACGAAATCGAGCTGAAGGACGAGGACGAGGATGAAGATATCGTCTTTACCGAGCACGACAGCGACCTGGTGGTGGGTGACACCAACGAGGTGCTGGATGCCGGCTTTGTGATCGACGAGGACAGCCCAGAAGATATTATGGATGTGTTTGGCAGCGTGGAAGATGACGCTGATAATTACGAAGATTAAGGAGGCGCGGACATGGCAGATGCCACCTTTGATGCCATTAAAATTGGCATTGCTTCGCCGGAGATGATCCGGCAGTGGTCCTATGGCGAAGTCAAAAAGCCGGAGACCATCAACTACCGTACCCTGAAGCCCGAACGGGACGGCCTGTACTGCGAGCGGATTTTCGGACCCACCAAGGACTGGGAGTGCCACTGCGGTAAGTATAAGAAAATCAAGTACAAGGGTAAAATCTGTGACCGCTGCGGCGTGGAAGTCACCCGCGCCAAGGTGCGCCGGGAGCGGATGGGCCACATTGAGCTGGCCGCTCCCTGCAGCCACATCTGGTATTTCAAGGGCATTCCCTCCAGAATCGGCCTGATTCTGGACATCAGCCCCAAGGTGCTGGAAAAGGTTCTGTATTTTGCCGCTTATATCGTCACCGACCCCGGTGACGCACCCCTGACCCGCAACCAGGTGCTGTCCGAAAAGGAATACCGGGATATGCGGGAAAAGTACGAGGACGACTTCCGTGCCGGCATGGGCGCGGAAGCAGTCAAGGAGCTGCTGGAGCAGATTGACCTGGAGCAGCTTTCCCAGCAGCTGCGGGAAGAGCTGAAAACCGCCTCCTCCCAGAAGAAGCTGCGCATCGTCAAGCGCCTGGAAGTGGTGGAAGCCTTCCGGGAGTCCGGCAACAAGCCCAGCTGGATGATTATGGATGTGCTGCCGGTGATTCCGCCGGATATCCGCCCCATGATTCAGCTGGACGGCGGCCGCTTCGCTACCTCTGACCTGAACGACCTGTACCGCCGGGTCATCAACCGCAATAACCGTCTGAAGCGTCTGATTCAGCTCAACGCGCCTGACATCATTGTGCGCAACGAAAAGCGGATGCTGCAGGAGGCTGTGGACGCCCTCATCGACAATGGCCGCCGCGGCCGTGCCGTCACCGGCGCCAACAACCGGGCACTGAAGTCCCTGTCCGATATGCTTAAGGGCAAGCAGGGCCGCTTCCGTCAGAACCTGCTTGGTAAGCGTGTTGACTACTCCGGCCGTTCCGTTATCGTTGTCGGCCCTGAACTGAAGCTGTATCAGTGCGGCGTGCCCAAGGAAATGGCCATTGAGCTGTTCCGGCCGTTTGTGATGAAGAAGCTGGTTTCCGATGGTCTGGCAAACAACATCAAGTCCGCCAAGAAGATGATTGACAAGGGCAAGACCGAGGTTTGGGATGCTCTGGACGAAATCATCAAGGACCGTCCCGTGATGCTCAACCGTGCACCTACGCTGCACCGCCTGGGTATCCAGGCCTTTGAGCCGGTGCTGGTGGAAGGCCGCGCCCTGAAGCTGCACCCCCTGTGCTGTACCGCATTTAACGCGGACTTCGACGGTGACCAGATGGCTATTCATGTGCCCCTGTCTGCCGAGGCACAGGCGGAAGCCAGAATGCTGATGCTCTCTGCCAACAACCTGCTGCGTCCTCAGGACGGCAAGCCTGTTACCGTTCCTACCCAGGATATGATTCTGGGTGCCTACTACCTGACCTACACCCGTCTGGGCAAGGCCGAGAAGGGTGCCGAGAATGTCTTTGTCACCGATGCCGGTGAAACCGACCTGCCCGCAGGGGAGATTGTGGATGCCGACCTGTTTGTGGCTGCCAACAAGGAAGCCAAGGCAAACGGCAAGAAGGGCGCTTCTTTCCGCCCCGTTCACAACTATTCCAGCGTCAACGAGGCTCTGGCTGCCTATGCCGACGGCACCGTTGGCCTGCACGCCCCCATCACCGTCCGGGTGGAGAAGGAAGTGAATGGCGAGAAGCTGGTGCGCATCATCAATGCCACCGTCGGCCGCCTGATTTACAACGAGCCCATCCCTCAGGATCTGGGCTATGTGGACCGCACCGTGCCCGGCCATGAGCTGGATTTGGAAGTGGACTTCCTGGTTGGCAAGAAGCAGCTGGGCAAAATCATCGACCGCTGCATCGCCCGCCATGGCTTTACCATTTCCGCAGAAATGCTGGACAAGATTAAGTCCCTGGGCTACAAGTTCGCTACCAAGGGCGCTATCTCCATCTCCATTGCGGACATGGTGGTTCCTGCCAAGAAGTATGAACTGGTGGAAGCGGCGGAAGAAAAGGTCATCGAAATTGAAAACTACTACCGCCACGGCTTTATCACCAACGACGAGCGTTACCGTCTGGTGGTTCAGCAGTGGGAAAAGACCACCGCGGATGTCACCAACGCCCTGCAGGGCGCGCTGGACGAGTTCAACCCCATTTACATGATGGCAGACTCCGGCGCCCGTGGCTCCATGGGCCAGATTCGTCAGCTGGGTGGTATGCGTGGCCTGATGGCCGATACCGCCGGCCGTACCATCGAAATTCCCGTTAAGGCAAACTTCCGGGAAGGCCTGTCCGTTCTGGAATACTTCATTTCCTCCAGAGGTGCCCGTAAGGGCATGACCGATACCGCTCTGCGTACCGCTGACTCCGGTTACCTGACCCGCCGAATGGTGGATGTTTCTCAGGATGTGATTATCCGGGAGCACAACTGCGGCACGGAGCATGGTATCTGGGTTGGCGCTGTGTACGATAAGAACGGCGATGTGGTGGATTCCTTCGGCAACCGTATCCGGGGCCGTTATCCCGTGTTTGATGTGCTGGATCCTGCTACCGGCGAGGTGCTGCACTCCAAGGATGTCATGATGATGCCCGAGGATGCTGCCAAGTTCGAGAAGGCTGGCATTGACAAGATTTATATCCGCACGGTTCTGGGCTGCCGCGCCAGAAGCGGTGTCTGTGCCAAGTGCTACGGCATGAACATGGCCACTTCCAAGGAAGTGGATCTGGGCGAGGCCGTCGGCATCATCGCCGCACAGTCCATCGGCGAACCCGGTACCCAGCTGACCATGCGTACCTTCCACTCCGGCGGCGTTGCAGGTGACGACATCACCCAGGGTCTGCCCCGAGTTGAAGAACTGTTCGAATCCCGCCGCCCCAAGAAGATGGCGCAGATTGCGGAAATCACCGGTGTTGTGAACATCGACGATACCCGCCGCAGCGCCCTGCGTAACATCACCGTGGTGGCGGAAGACGGCGAGGTGAAGGAATACCATGTGCCTTACTCCGTGGGCCTGAAGGTTTCCCACGGCAAGGTGGTGCACAAGGGCGAGCCCATCACCGACGGCGCGCTGTATCCCCAGGATGTGCTGCGGATTTCCGGCGTGGAAGCTGTCCAGGATTACCTGGTGCAGTCCGTCCAGGCGGTGTACCGCCAGCAGGGCGTTGAAATCAACGACAAGCACATCGAAGTGATTATCCGCCAGATGATGCGCAAAGTTCGGGTGGAGGACCCCGGCGACAGCACGCTGCTCACCGACACCGTCATCGACACCTTCGAGCTGGAGGATGCCAACGCCGCTGTCCAGGCCCGCATCGACGCGGGTGAGGAGGGGCTGCGCTTCGCGGAAGCCAGCGCGGTGCTGCTGGGTATCACCAAGGCCTCTCTGGCCACCGATTCCTTCCTGTCCGCCGCTTCCTTCCAGGAGACCACCAAGGTTCTGACCGATGCCGCCATCAAGGGCAAGGTGGACCACCTGGTGGGCCTGAAGGAGAATGTCATCATCGGTAAGCTGATTCCCGCCGGTTCCGGCCTGATGGCATACCGGGATTTCAAGCTGGACAAGACCCCGGAATCCCGCCTGCCGGCTGAGAAGCCTGCCGCTGAGGAAGCTCCTGCTGAGGAGCAGATTTCCGACGAAATCGATGAATTCGACGAAATCGAAATCACCGAAGAAACGGAAGCAACCGAAGCTACGGAAGAAGCCGAAGAGACTGTGGAAGAATAATCCAACCCCAAGCCGCCGCTTATCTAAGCGGCGGCTTTTCTCCCACCTTGCGCCCAAAGGGGCAAAAGGGGAGGAGATGGGGCATAAGCGGAACAAATTCTCCGAAATGTAGAATTATTTTCAAGTTTTTTGTTGACTTTTTCAGAAAAGTGCGTATAATATGTTTTTGTATGGATACTAAAAACCATGATAGAATCCCGGAATGTGGCGATTTGACAATTCTGCGCAAATATCGAACGGTTGTGGGTGCCAAGCAGCTGCGAAAAGCACTGGAAAAGGGTACCGCCGTCTATGTCTGCCTTGCCAAAAATGCCGACCCGGCGATTACCGCTCCTCTTGCGGAGCTTTGTGAGGCAAAGCACATTCCTTACGGCTGGGTTTCCGGCATGGAGGAACTGGGCAAAGCCTGCGCCATTGATGTTGGCGCCGCGGCAGCCGCTGCTGTCGAATAACTGGATTCTTCCGGGTTTTCCCGAAGAATATAACCCGCTGAAAGGCGAGAATTCAAGAAAGGAGAAAGAAAATGCCTACTTTTAACCAGCTCGTGAAGCATGGCCGCAGCCAGGTGACCTACAAGTCCACTGCTCCCGCTCTGCAGAGAGGTCTGAACACCTTGGAGAACAAGGCTACCAACCTGCCCTCCCCCCAGAAGCGTGGTGTCTGCACTGCTGTTCGTACCACCACCCCCAAGAAGCCTAACTCCGCTCTGCGTAAGATCGCCCGTGTGCGTCTGACCAACGGTATGGAAGTTTCCGCTTATATCCCCGGTGTTGGCCACAACCTGCAGGAGCACTCTGTGGTTCTGATCCGTGGCGGTCGTGTCAAGGACCTTCCCGGTGTTCGTTACCACATCATCCGTGGTACTCTGGATACCCAGGGCGTGCAGAACCGTATGCAGTCACGTTCCAAGTACGGTGCAAAGCGTCCCAAGGCCGGCAAGAAGAAGTAATTCATCTGCCCCTAAACAACATTGACTTTTTCCCACGCCCGTTCGCAAGGCAAAGGGCCTTGCCAGCGCGTTTTTATATATAGTATAAAAACCTCTGGCCAGGCACAACGAAGGTATTACTTTCGAGTACCGATGAAATCATTATATTATGAAGGAGGGAAGCAAAGTGCCCAGAAGAGGTAATGTTCCCAAGAGAGAGGTTCTGCCTGATCCTCAGTATAATTCTGTTCTGGTGACCAAGCTTGTCAACAGCGTCATGCTGGACGGCAAGAAGGGTGTCGCTCAGAAGGTTGTTTACGGCGCTTTTGAAATCGTCGAGAACAAGACCGGCAAGAATGGCCTGGAAGTGTTCCAGCAGGCTATGGAAAACATCATGCCCGCTGTGGAGCTGAAGGCTCGCCGTGTCGGTGGTGCCACCTACCAGGTGCCCATCGAAGTCCGCGCTGACCGTCGTCAGACCCTGGGTCTGCGTTGGCTCACCACTTACAGCCGTAGCCGCAGCGAGAACACCATGCGTGAGCGTCTGGCTGCTGAAATCATGGACGCTGCCAATGGCACCGGTAACGCTGTGAAGAAGCGTGAGGATGTCCACAAGATGGCCGAGGCCAACAAGGCATTCGCCCATTTCCGTTGGTAATAAAGGAGATACACTACAATGCCTAGACAGTATTCCCTGGAAAATACCAGAAACTTCGGCATCATGGCACACATCGATGCCGGTAAGACCACTACTACCGAGCGTATCCTGTTCTACACCGGTAAGAATTACAAAATCGGTGAGACCCATGACGGCTCCGCTACCATGGACTGGATGGTTCAGGAGCAGGAGCGTGGTATTACCATCACTTCCGCCGCAACCACCTGCTTCTGGAAGGGTTGCCGGCTGAACATCATCGACACTCCGGGCCACGTGGACTTCACCGTGGAAGTGGAGCGTTCCCTGCGCGTGCTGGACGGCGCTGTGACCGTTCT
>JBGVGH010000118.1:0-15272 GCA_045121575.1 Faecousia sp. | reverse complement strand
TCGGAAACAGATTCAAGTGGAATTATGTGGCACTGGCCTTCTGCCTGCCCATGACCATTTTTCTGGTGCTGATGTTCATCACATCCGTCACCCCATTCGGAAGCCAGACCTTCCTCTATTCCGATAATTTTCACCAGTATTACCCCTTTTTCCGCCAGTTCCGGCAGGCGCTGCACTCCGGCGAAAGCCTGCAGTGGACCTGGAGCGTGGGCGCGGGCATGGACTATCTGGGGCTGATTTCCTATTATCTGGCCTCTCCCTTAAATCTGCTCAGCGTGCTGCTGCCCGAAAGCTGGATGCTGGCTTATTTCACATTGCTTGTTCCCATCAAATTGAGCCTGGCCAGCGGATTTTTTGCCATTATGCTGAAAAAGCTCTACGGCGCGGATGATTTGTCGCTGCCGCTGTTTGGCAGTTTTTATGGACTGTGCGCCTGGGCGCTGGGCTATCAGTGGAACATCATGTGGCTCGACAGTTTTGCTCTGCTGCCGCTGGTGGCGCTGGGCACGGTGCTGCTCCTGCGGGACAAAAAATATATCCTTTACACCATATCCCTGTTTCTGGCGGTGTTTTCCAACTATTATGTAGGCTTTTTTGTGTGCATTTTCGTGTTTTTCCTGTTTTTTTGCTTTGAAATTTGCCGGTGGAAAAGCTTCGGCCGCTTCTGCGGGGATTTGTGCCGCATCGGCCTCTTTACCATTCTTGCCATCGGCATGACCGCCATTTTGGAGCTGCCCACCCTGGCATCCCTGCAAACCACCTATTCCAGCGTCAACCAATTCCCCAGCGGCTTCGATTTGAACATCGTTTCCCCGGAACAGGAGGAGGCCGCCAAGACTGCCTGGACTGCCTACAAGGCAGCCAAAGCGGACGGCAGCGCCACAATTCTGCTGTATCTGAAAGCGGTAATTGCCATTATCCCCCCGGTGCTTTCCGGCATGGCCCAGGTCGCCGGGCACATCGGCGGCGGAATGTCCCCCACTTTCATGGATGGGCTGCCCAATCTGCACTGCGGCGTTGTTTCCATCGGGCTGGTGTTTCTGTTCCTGTCGGCAAAGGAAATCCGGCTGCGGGACAAGCTGTGCTCTCTTGCGTTGCTGCTGTTCTTCACCCTCAGCTTCCTGTTCCGGCAGCTGGACTATGTCTGGCACGGCTTCCACTTCCCAAACCAGATTCCCTACCGCTTCAGCTTCCTGTTCAGCTTTGTGATGCTGTATATGGCCTACCGGGCCTGGCTGTGCCGTGGAAGCTTCACCCTGAAGCAGCTTCTGCTTGCGGGCGCGCTGAGTCTGGTGCTGCTGGCTGTCAGCCGGGAAAATTGGGACGATATGCTGTACTGGGTGTATAATCTGGTATTTCTCGGATTGTATGTGCTCATTGGGGTCTATGCCAACCCGGCTCTGGACAGGCCGCTTTCCCGGAAAGCTGCTCCGGAAAGCACGGAAAGTCCTTCGGAAATTGCGGAAATTCAGCCCCAAAAACTCCGAAACCTGCCCTCCCTGCCCGCCCGGCAGTCCCGGGCCGCGCTGGCCCTCACCCTCTGCATGGTGACGGAGCTGGTGCTGCAGGTGGTGCTGTTTGCCTCCAATTTTTATATTTACGACTACGACTACCCCAAAAAAGAGAAGGACGCCGCCGCTCTGTTTGCCGCCATCGAAGAGCTGGACGGCAAGGAAAGCCTGTTCTACCGCACGGAAGTGACCCACGCCCAGACCCTGAACGACGGCGCCCTCAACGGCTACAACGGCATTTCCACCTTCTCCAGCTCCGCCAATGTGGCCACCACCGAGTTTATGCAGTGCTTGGGGGCGGCGGCCTACAACAGCTGGAACCGCTACTGCTATGAGGAAAGCTCCCCGGTTTCCAACCTGTTTTTGAACCTGAAATATCTGGTGGAGCGGGATTATGACCGGGAGGGCAACACCTATTTTGATGTGCGGCACAGCTACAAGGGGCTGACGCTGCTGGAAAACAACGCCTATCTCCCTCTGGGCTTCCTGGCGGAGAGCGGGCTGACGGATGTGGCATTTTCCACCGGAAACCGCTCCTTCGGCTTCCAGAACAGCCTGTTCCGGGCTGCCACCGGGGTCAGCGAAAGCGTGTGGTACACCCTGCCCACCAAGGAAATCACCGTCACCGCCACGGGGGATGTAAGCATTCTCAAAGAGCCCACATCCGGCTATTGCAAATTCTCCACCGGAAGCGGCAGCGGTGAGCTGGTCTACACCTTCACCCCCTCCCGGGAGGGCTTTCTGTGCCTGGATTTGAACCTGTACAAGCAGAAGAAAAAGGATTTCAGCGTTCTGCTGAACGGGGAGCTGCTTTACAGGGAGGGCTACTCCCTCCCCCAGATGCTGGCGGTTGGCAATGTGCAGCCGGGTGACACGGTGGAGGTGCGGATTCCCACCGTTTCCAATCTGGACAGCACCTCCGTCAGCATCACTGCCGCTGTGCTGAATGAAGGCCGCTACCGGGAAGGGTATGCGGTGCTGGCCGCCTCCACCCTCCACCTGACAGAATTTTCCACCACCCGGGTTGCCGGAACCATCTCCTGCAACCGGGACGGCCTGCTCTACACCTCCATCCCCCAGAATGGCAACTGGGTGGCCTATGTGGACGGAGAAAAGGTGGAAACGGTGCTGGTGGGCGATTGCATGGTGAGCGTCCCCCTGACGGAAGGGGCGCACAAAGTGGTATTTGCCTACGAAAACCGGGCCTTCGCCCTGGGCCGCACCATTTCTCTGGTCTGCGCCCTGTGCTTTGCAGGCATTACGGCGGCAGATTATTGGATGAAAAAGCGGAAAAAGTCTGAATAAAACCCAAAATGCAAGCCGCCCCGGCAAAACCGGGGCGGCTGTTTTATTCTGCGCCGGTGCCGCTTTGCTCCAAGGCTGCCTTGGATTCAAAACGGAGCCGCTGTTTTCTGATGCAGGAAAAATAGGCGGGGAACAGGAAAATATCCGCCATAATCCAGGCCGCCGGGTTGGCAAAGCAGACCGCGTCATAGCCGAACACCGGCACCAGGCACAGGCCGAACACGCCCCGGGCCACCATTTCAAACACCCCCGCAAACACCGCCAGATTGGAATAGCCCAGTCCCTGAATGGTGAAACGCAGCAAATTCACAAACATCAGCGGTATGTAAAACAGGGCGTTTGCCATCAAAAACCGCTGGCTCAGGGGCAGCACCTGGTCGATAGCCGTCGCATCCGTGGTGTCCAGGAACAGCTCTGCCAGCTGCTGGCCAAACAGGTACAGCGCCCCACAAATGACCACCGAGTAAACAATGCCCAGCAGCGCGCAGTCCTTCACCCCCCGGTGCACCCGTTCCGGCTTTCCCGCGCCCAGATTCTGTCCGGCAAAGGTGGCAGCGGTGGTGCCCATGGCCTCAAAGGGGCAGGTGGCCAGCATGCTCACCTTATTGCCCGCCGTCATGGCTGCCACGGCGCTGACGCTCAGGCCGTTGACCGCGGTCTGCAGCAGAATGCTGCCAATGGCAGTGATAGAATACTGCATACCCATGGGGAAACCCATCACCATCAGCCGCTGCATACAGCTCCGGCGGGGAATCAAATCCTCCCGGCACAGGTGCAGAATGGGGAATTTCCGGATGATATAGAGCAGGCACAGCAGCCCGGAAATCAGCTGGCTGATGACCGTGGCCCATCCGGCGCCTGCCACGCCCATCTCAAAGCCCACAATCAGCACCACATCCAGTACCACATTCAGCAGGCTGGAAAGAATGAGAAACACCAGCGGTGTCCGGGAATCCCCCAGAGAGCGGAGGATGCCTGACAGCAGATTGTAGAGCATGGTGGCGGGAATGCCCAGAAAAATCAGAAAAATATAGTCATAGGCATACTGAAAAATGTCCGCCGGGCTGTGCATCCACACCAGAATCTGCCGGCAAAGCACCGTGGTCGCCACCGTCACCACCAGCGCCACAGCACTGCCCAGCCAAATCATGTTGCCCACGAACCGGCGCAGCCCCTCAAAATCCCGCTGGCCGAATTTCTGCGCCACCGGGATGGCAAAACCGGCGCAGATGCCGTTGACCAGCCCCAGCACCAGAAAGTTGATGGAGCCGGTGGAGCCGACGCCAGCCAACGCGTCCACTCCCAAAAATTTTCCCACCACAATGGTGTCCACCATGCTGTAAAACTGCTGAAACAGCAGGCCAAAAATCAGCGGCAGCATAAACCCCAGAATCAGCTTCATGGGAGAACCCACGGTCAGCTCCCGGGTGCGGGTCTGATTCATAACCATCCTCCGTCCTAAATTGGTTGATTTGCACAGTATTTTAGCATTATATTTGTGCAATGTCAATATGATTTCCGGAGAAAATGGGGTATTCCCGCCTAAAAATCTACCTCTTGCCATTCCTTCCCCGTTCTGGTATAATGCAATGGCAGGATTGCCTGCGAAAACAAATTCAGGAGGTAGAATTATGAATCGCGCTGAACTCAAATCCGCCGCAAAATCCCAAATCAAAGGCAAAATCGGCACGCTGCTGCTCATCACCCTGGTCATCGGTCTGATTTCCGGTCTGGCCAGTGCGCTGGGTGCAATTCCTGTTGTGGGCATTTTCATCGGTCTGCTTGTCACCTTCGTGATTACCCCCGCTTTCTCCCTGAGTACCATCCGCATCTATCTGGATGTCAGCGCCGGCGGAACCCCCACGGTGAACGACGCTTTCTCCGGCTTCTCCGATTTCTGGTCCGCTTTCAAAAACACCTTCCTCGTCGCCCTGTTCGGCACGCTGTGGAGCCTGCTGCTGTTCATCCCCGGCATCGTCAAGGGCTATTCCTACTCCATGTCCATGTACATTCTGGCGGAGAATCCCGGCAAGCCCGCGCTGGAGTGCATCTCCGAGTCCAAGGAGCTGACCTATGGTCACAAGATGGAGCTGTTCCTGCTGGACCTGTCCTTCCTGGGCTGGATCCTGCTGACCGTAATTACCTTCGGCATTGCCGGCATCTGGACGATTCCCTACATGAGCACCACCTCCGCCAACGCTTACCGCTGGCTGAAGGAGCAGAAGTAAATCCCATAAAAAGGAGGGGCTTTCCCCTCCTTTTTCTTGCAAATTGGGCAAAGTTATGCTATACTGACGAAAATATTTCAATGTGAGGTACAATCCATGACCCAAAAAGAAGAACTCGGCGGTCTGAAAAGCGGTTTTTCCACCGTGGTCAGAGCCGAAAAGGAATGCGATGTCTACTGCCCCATCTGCCACAAGGTGCTCCATGTGGAAAAGGGCCAGGTCATCCCCCGCTGCTGTGGAAAAGTAATGGAAGAAATGTAAAAAGGAGGCCAAACGGCCTCCTTTTTCCTATATTGTTCCGCACGGGACGGATAAATTGGGGTTTGTCGGGCCGTTTAGAAAAACGAAATGTAGGGCAAGGTCTTGACCTTGCCGCTCAGAGGTAAAAGTTTGTCATTCTGAGCGAGCCGAAGGCGAGTCGAAGAATCTCCGCCTTTTCCTATGAGATCCTTCGACTTCGCTGACGCTCCGCTCAGGATGACAGTGGGGGTTCTGTTGTCTTGCATAGAACTGCTGATTACGATACAGGCCGGCGAGGTCAAGACCTCGCCCTACAATGGGGTGGTGGAAACACCTCGACGAACCCCAATTTATCAGAACGGCAGGGCTGGCCCTGCCGTTCATTCTTAATTCTGAATGATCAATTCCCGCGCGCTGCGCAGTACGCCACGGCGGTTTTTGCCGCCAGGGCGGCGTTGTTCATCACCAGCTGGATATTGGACGCCAGACTGTCGCCTCCGGTCAGCTCCGCCACCCGGGCCAGCAGGAAGGGGGTGGTCTCCTTGCCGGTGATGCCCTTTTCCCCGCACTCGGCAATGGCCCGGTCGATGGCGGTGTTGATGACCCCCTCATCCATGGCATACTGCTCCGGGATGGGATTGGTCACCAGCATGCCCCCCAGCCCCAGCGCCCGCTGGGCGCGGAAGGCGGCGGCGATTTCTTCCGGGGAATCCATGCGGTAGTCCACCAAAAAGCCGGAACGCCGGGTATAAAAGGCGGGCAGCTCCTTCGTGCCGTAGCCGATGACCGGCACGCCCTTGGTTTCCAGATATTCCAGGGTCAGTCCCAAATCCAGAATGGCCTTGGCCCCGGCGCACACCACCATCACCGGGGTGCGTCCCAGCTCCTCCAGGTCGGCGGAGATGTCCATGGTGGTTTCCGCCCCCCGGTGGACGCCGCCGATGCCGCCGGTGGCGAAAATTTCAATGCCCGCCATATGAGCCACCATCATGGTGGTGGCAACGGTGGTAGCGCCGTCCGCCCCACGGGCGCACAGCACCCCCAAATCCCGGCGGCTGGCCTTGGTGATGGCCTGCCCTTTTTTGCCAAAATATTCGATTTCCTCTGCCGTCAGTCCCGCTTTCAGCCGTCCGCCGATGATGGCAATGGTGGCAGGCACCGCCCCGTTATCCCGGACGGTCTGCTCCACCTCCAGGGCGGTTTTCACATTCTGGGGGTAGGGCATTCCGTGGGAAATGATGGTGGATTCCAGCGCCACCACCGGCTTTCCCTGCCGCAGCGCCTGGGCAACCTCCGGCTTAATATCCAAAAAATCCATGCAATTCATTGCGATTCTCCTTTGTTCCGGGTGTTCTTCTATCCGGGCAGACCGGTGGCCGCGGCCGTCAGAATGCCCAAATTGTCCCGATAAATTTCGTCAAACTGGTCAAGCGGCAGGGGGTTTTCCCCCGAACCTGCCTCAATGGTAAAGCCGGGCCGCCCGAAAAAGCGGATGAACCAGTCTTTATATCCGGCAAATGCCGATTCCGGCGGCACCGTTTCCAAACTGTAGCCGCTGGTGCGGGCAAAATCCTCTGCCAGCGCCTGGGCGCCGGGCACCTGGATATCCTCAAACTGCCAGTAGATGACCTTTCCCTGGGTGTGGTAAGCCAGCACCAGGGCGGGGTCAATTTCCTCCGTCAGGTTCGCCAGCGCCCGGCTTTCCGCCTGCAACAGCGGCCCACGGCCCACAAAATCCCGGGGGCCGGGCCGGGTAAAGCCCTGGGCAAATTTGATTTCTCTGGCCCGCAGCCATCCGGCGGGGTACTGCAAATTCAAATCCACCCCCATGAGGTTGGCTTTCCAGCCGTCCGGGAACGCAATGGTGGGGTAATTCTCCCCCAGCGCCCGGGCCAGCAGATACTGGGGCGAATCCGGTTCCACCGCCCCCGTCACCAAATCCACTCCGTCCGGGTTCACCAGCGGCACCAGAGTGATGGTGGCGGCATTGGCGATGGTATTGGCGGGGATGCCGTAGACGCTGCCCCCGTCGGAGATAGCCTGGGCCAGTTCTTCCGCAAATTTCAGCAGCACATAGGCGGTAATCCACTCATTGGCATGGTGGGCCGCCGTGTACAGCACCTGCCGTTCTCCGTTGCCCACCGTCAGCGCCCAGAGGGGGCGCCCGAAAGCGGTGGTGCCGAACTGGCGGGCGGATAAAAAGGGATATTTTTCCACCAGAAGCTGAATCAGCTCCGTATTTCGCCGGGATGTGATGGGCACATCGGTGGTCACAATGGGCATAGAATCAATCACCTCTGGTCATTCTATGCCCATTTTTTATTTTTGTTCCAGATAGATGAGCAGCACCGCAATGTCCGACGGGCTGACACCGGAAATTCTCCCCGCCTGTCCGATGGACATGGGCCGGATTTGGGACAGCTTGTCCCGGGCCTCCAGCCGCAGACCCGCAATGGCGTGATAATCCAGCTCCGGCGGCAGCAGGCGGCTTTCCTCCCGGCGGAAGGTTTCCACCTGCTTTTCCTGCCGGGCCAGATACCCGGCGTATTTCACCTGAATTTCCACTTCCTCCGTCACCGCCTCCGGCAGGCAGGGGCGCTCCGGGTCAAAGGGGGCCAAGTCCCCATAGGTCACATTGGGCCGCCGCAGCAAATCCGCCAGCCGGGCGGAATTGGTCACCGGGGCGGATTCCCTCCGGGCCAGCATTTCGTTGAGCTTTTCCGAGGCGGGCACGCCGGTGCTTTCCAGCCGGGCACATTCCTTTTCCACCAGCGCGTACTTTTCCTCCACCTGGGCCAGACGCTCCGGGGACACCAGCCCCACTGCGGCACCCAGACGGGTCAGCCGCCGGTCGGCGTTGTCCTGCCGGTGCAGCAGCCGGTATTCCGAGCGGCTGGTCATCATGCGGTAGGGTTCTTCCGTTCCCTTGGTTACCAAATCGTCAATGAGGGTGCCGATGTAGCTGGTATCTCTTGTCAAAACGAAAGGCTCCCGCCCCTGCAGCCGCAGGGCGGCATTGATGCCCGCTATTAACCCCTGGGCCGCCGCCTCCTCATAGCCGGAGGTGCCGTTGAACTGCCCCGCGCCGTAGAGGTTTTTCACCTGCTTTACCTCCATGGTGGGAAGCAGCGCCGTGGGGTCGACGCACTCATACTCAATGGCATAGGCCGGGCGCATCATCTCCGCCTGCTCCAATCCGGAAATGGAATGGAGCATTTCCAGCTGCACATCCTCCGGCAGACTGGAGGACAGGCCCTGAATATACATTTCCTCGGTGTTCATGCCGCAGGGCTCCACAAAAATCTGGTGCCGCTCCTTTTCCGCGAAGCGGACGATTTTCGTTTCGATGCTGGGGCAGTACCGGGGGCCCACGCCGGAAATGGTGCCGTCGTACATGGGACTGCGGTGCAGGTTCCGGCGGATAATATCATGGGTTTTTTCGTTGGTATAGGCAAGGTAACACACCGCGGAATTTTCCACCCGCCGGGTGGTGCGGAAGGAGAAAGGCTCCGCCTTTTCGTCCCCCGGCTGCACCTCCATTTTGGAAAAATCAATGGAGCGGCGGTTCACTCTGGGAGGCGTGCCGGTTTTGAACCGGCGCAGCGGCAGCCCCAGCGCCCGCAGATTGTCCGCCAAACCCACCGAGGCCTGCACCCCATCCGGGCCGGATTGGGTCACGGTTTCGCCGGTGATAACGGTGCTGTCAAGATAAGTGCCGGTGGCAATTACCACTGCTTTTGCCCCGTAAATGGCCCCAAGCTGGGTTTTTACCCCGGAAACGGCGCCGTTTTCCGTGAAAATCTCCACAATCTGCGCCTGCTTGAGCTGCAGGTTCTCCTGCTGCTCCAATGTCTTTTTCATATACTGGTGATACATCCGGCGGTCTGCCTGCGCCCGCAGGGAGTGGACAGCCGGGCCTTTGCCCCGGTTAAGCATCCGGTACTGGATGCAGGCCGCGTCCGCCGCCAGACCCATCTGACCCCCCAGGGCGTCGATTTCCCGAACCAGATGGCCCTTGCCTGTGCCGCCGATGGCGGGATTGCAGGGCAAATTTGCCACCGTGTCCAGATTGATGGTAAAAAGGATGGTGCGGCAGCCCAGCCGGGCGGCAGCCAGCGCCGCCTCGATTCCGGCGTGACCCGCCCCAATCACCGCCACATCGCAGTCCCCTGCCCGGTAGGTGCTCATGCTTCCGCCTCCGGCTTTTTCTCCTCTTTGGGCAGGACGAAGGGGCGGCACACCACCTCACACCGGTTGATGGGGGTACCCAGGGCGTGGAACTTTTCCTCATAACCGGTCATAATGCCCACCACGCCGTTTTCATGGAGGTTGCGCGTCACATTTTTCACTTCCAGGCCGCAGGCGGCAAACTCCTCCAGAGAGAACTCGAACAAGGGGGCATTGTCGGTTTTGTAATGAATTTCTCCATTTTCCCGGACAACACGGCAGTATTTATCCAGAAAAGTGCGGTAAGTCAGGCGGCGCTTGGCGTTCTTCTTCCGGGGCCAGGGGTCGGGGAAGTTGATAAACAGCCGGTCAATTTCGCCGGGGGCGAAAATATCCTCAATTTTTTCCACATCCATGTCGATGAAAAACACATTTTTCAGCCCCATGTTTTTCGCCTTCTCCATGGCCACCACCATGGCCTCCCGGCATTTTTCCACCGCAATCAGCAGCACATCGGGATTGGCCGCGGCGGTTTCGGCGGTGAACTTGCCCTTGCCGCAGCCCACCTCCACCCAGAGGGCGGCAGCGTCCGGCTTCAGGGCGCGCCATACACCCTTCCGCTGTGCCGGGTCGGCCACGCGCACATCGGCGCACTTTTCCATCCGGGGGTCCAGATTCTTCATTTTACGCATTCTCATGGTTTTTATCCTCCAAAAGGGCAGATTCCCCTGATTTCTCAATTTTTTATTATAGCAGAAAGGGGGCAAACAGTCAAAGAAAATATCACCTGCCGGATAAAAATCCCATCCCGCCCTTTTTACAAATCCCCGGCGGAACACCCCGCCCCGCGGATAAATTGGAATTTGTCGAGCTAAGGCATTGTAGGGCAAAGGCATGCCTTTGCCGACCGGTAGCAATTATTAGAGCGGTGAGAAAGAACAAACCCAGCGGCGAGGGCATGCCCTCGCCCTACAATGGGCTAATGGAAACAGCTCGACAAGCCCCAATTTAGCAGTCAGCGGGCGGCATGTATGCCGCCCCTCCGGAATTAACTCCTAACTCCTCATTCCTAATTCCTAACTCCTAATTTCTAATTCCTAACTCCTAATTCCTAACTCCTAATTCCTAACTCCCAGCGCTGTCCGGGCGATGAAAAAGCAGGGAAACCGTGTGGCTTCCCTGCCCTTTTTTATTCAAATTGGCTCACCGGGGTGACGATGGGCTTGCCCATGGCGTCCACCAGCACGCACAGTCCGCCGGCATTGCCCGAACTGCTGAACAGATAGTTGACGCCGGTTTTCCGGTCCACATAGATGGCCATGTAGTTTTCACTCAGGCCGCCGCTGTCCACCACGGTTTTGATGAAGCGGTCCTCTTTGATTGCCATAAAAAGCACTCCTTTTTCAGTCTATCAGTTCCCGGAGTTTGTCCAGGAAGGCCTCCTCGCCCATGGTGTTCATTTTGAAAAACATGGCCTGGCTGCCGCCGGAAGTGATGGCACTGAGGTAAACCGGCCCGTTTCCGTTTTGAAACAGAGTCACCGACATGCTCACCCGGTTGCTGCCGGTCCAGCTGTACCGTTCAAACACCCGTACCGCCACCCGGGCATCCCCATTGCGGAAATCGCTGGTTTCCTCCAGGGAGGCAGACACGCTGCCCTCCTGAATCTCCCGGGTGATTTTTTCTACCCACTGCCCCAGGGTTCCGGGCAGGGTTTTTTCCAATTTTGCCATGTTACTTTGCCTTCACGCCTTCCACCAGGCCGTTTGCCATGCCCACCAGGCCCTGCATTTCGGAGGGAATGATAATCTTGGTAGCCTGACCGTCGGCAATGTGCTGCATGGCCTCGATGGATTTCAGCTTGATGACCTGGTCGTTGGGTGCCTTTTCATTCAGCAGCTCCAGAGAATCGGCCATTGCCTTCTGCACCGCCAGAATGGCCTGGGCTTCGCCGTCGGCCCGCAAAATGGCAGCCTGCTTCTCGGCCTCTGCCTTCAAAATGGCGGCTTCCTTCTCGGCGGTGGCCCGCAGGATGGCGGACTCCTTCTCGCCTTCCGCAATCAGGATGGCGGACTTTTTCTGGCCCTCGGCCTGCAGAATGGCCTGCCGGCGGTCACGCTCGGCCTTCATCTGCTTTTCCATGGAGTTCTGGATGTCCTGGGGAGGCAGAATGTTCTTCAGCTCCACCCGGTTGACCTTGATGCCCCAGGGGTCGGTGGCTTCGTCCAGAATGGAGCGCATTTTGGTGTTGACCACATCACGGCTGGTCAGGGTCTGGTCCAGCTCCAAATCGCCGATGATGTTACGCAGGGTGGTGGCGGTCAGGGTTTCCATGGCTGCCATGGGCTGCTCCACGCCGTAGGCATACAGCTTGGGGTCGGTAATCTGGAAATAGACAACGGTATCAATCTGCATGGTGACATTATCCTTGGTGATAACAGGCTGAGGGGGATAGTCCAGCACCTGCTCCTTCAGGCTCACCTTCTTGGCGACACGGTCGATGAAGGGCACCTTGATGTGCAGGCCAACACCCTGCACCTTGTGGAAGCCGCCCAGACGCTCGATGACATAGGCTCTGGACTGCTGCACCACGAAAATGTTGCTGATGGCAATAATCAGCAGAATCACAATTGCTCCGATAACAAAATATACCATAATTCTTCCTCCTGATTTTTTACAGTCTTTTCTCTCTTGTTTCAACGGACAGGCTTGACGAAGGCTTTCACGCCCTCAATGCGGACAACCTCCACCTCGGTTCCCTCGGGAATTTCCTCCCCGGAATCGCTGCGGGCAGCCCAACTCATTCCGCCCAGCTTCACCCGGCCGGTGGGCACCAGGTTGTCAATGGGCTCTGTCACATAGCCCCGGCTTCCCACCACCGCGTCCACATTGGTGCGAATCAGCTTCGGCTTCAGGTACTTGCGCACGACAGGCCCCAGCATGGCCAGAAGCAGCACGGAAATGCCGAAAAACAGCACCAGCTGCAGCCAAACTTCCGCCCCCAGCAGGCTTGCCACCATGGCACCCAACGCGCCGACGGCAAACCAGATGGACACCAGTCCCACCGTATTGGCCTCTACCAACAGGAAAACTCCGATCAGCACAAACCAGATTGTTGTATCCCAATACATCACCAAAACGCCTCCTTCCTGTGTTGCTTGGGTATGGCATCATAGTAACAGAAACCGGGCCGTTCGTCAATTGACAGAGTGTTTAAATTTCTCCCGTCCTTTCCGCTTTTATGCCGAAAAGGGCGGATTTTCTCCGGGAATTCCCGGTTTTGAGTGGAAAATAATCCGCCGTCGTTCTTTTATGGTTATTTGTGCCCATTTTCCGTCTTTTTGATTGCGTTAAATGGTTATTTGACCATCTTTTACGCTCTTCAGATAGTTTGTTAAAATTATATGAATAGTTCAGTTTTCCCCGTCTTTTGCAGGGAAGTCGGCATTTTTGTGCAACACATCCAGAAATGCCCGCCGCAATCAGGAAAATAATGGGATTTTTTCGTCGATTTTTCCCTATCTGCCCGTTGGAGACCCATGTTTTTTGTATTTTTTGGAAAAGCGGCTTGACTTTCTTCCTCTGCCCCATTAAAATAGGACAGGGTATAGTGTACGCAGGTCAGGCTCGACCCGCGTTTCATGATAACCGGCATCGGCCGGAATTTCCGTGAAGCTGCGCCTTATGGCGTTTGATTTGCACCCGAAGCCGCTTTTGCGGTTTTTGCGATAAAAACAAAATAGGGCCATTTTTCGCGGCATCTCCTGCCTGTGCCAATTTTAACGAAGGAGGTGCGTTGCAGAATTATGGAAATGACATTGGCGATTATTCTCATCGCTGCTGCCGCTGTGGTTGGCATTGGGCTGGGCTTTGGCTTTGGCACCCTGTACCGCAAGAAGGTGGCGGAGCGTGAGATTGGCTCTGCGGAAGCAGAGGCAACCCGTATCATTAACGAAGCCATCCGCGGCGGCGAAAGCAAGAAGAAGGAAATGCTGCTGGAAGCCAAGGATGAAATCCATAAATCCCGCACAGAGTACGAAAAAGAAGTCAAAGAGCGCCGGGCGGAACTGACCAAGCAGGAACACCGTCTGGAACAGAAAGAAACCACCTTGGACAAGAAAACCGAAGCCTTTGAGAAAAAGGAAGAGGAACTGAACAAGCGCCTGGCAAAGGTGCAGGAAACCCAGGCCGAAGCCGAACAGGCAAAGGCCGCCCAGCTGAAAGCCCTGGAAGTCATCTCCGGTCTGACCCAGGAGCAGGCCAAGCAGCATCTGCTGCAGAGCGTGGAGGAGGATGTCCGCCACGACACCGCCATGAAGATTAAGGAAATCGAGCAGCAGATGAAGGACGAGGCCGACGACAAGGCCCGGGAAATCATCGCCCTGGCCATCCAGCGCTGCGCTGCCGACCACGCCGCCGAAACCACCGTTTCCGTGGTGCCCCTGCCCAACGACGAAATGAAGGGCCGCATCATCGGCCGGGAGGGCCGGAACATCCGCACCCTGGAGACCATCACCGGCGTCGATTTGATTATCGACGACACCCCTGAAGCCATCACCGTTTCCAGCTTCGACCCCGTCCGCCGGGAGGTTGCCCGTCTGGCCCTGGAGAAGCTGATTGTGGACGGCCGCATCCACCCCACCCGCATCGAGGATATGGTGGAAAAGTCCCGCCGGGAAGTGGACCGGGTCATCCGGGAGGAGGGCGAACGCGCCTGCTACGAAACCGGCGTGCACAACCTCAACCCCGAACTGGTCAAGATTCTGGGCCGTCAGAAGTACCGCACCTCTTACGGTCAGAATGTGCTGAACCACTCCATCGAAGTGTCCCACATCGCAGGCCTCATGGCCGCGGAGCTGGGCGTGGATGTGGCGCTGGCAAAGCGGGCCGGCCTGCTGCATGATTTGGGCAAGTCCATCGACCACGAGGTGGAGGGCAGCCATGTGCAGCTGGGTGCTGACCTGGCCCGGAAGTACAAGGAAAATCCCGTTGTGGTCAACGCCATCGAGGCACACCACGGCGATGTGGAGCCCAAGACCGTTATCGCCGTGCTGGTACAGGCCGCCGATGCCGTGTCCGCCGCCCGCCCCGGCGCCCGCCGCGAGAATGTGGAAAATTATATCCGCCGCCTGCAGAAGCTGGAGGAGCTGACCGGCTCCTACCCCGGCGTGGAAAAGGCATACGCCATCCAGGCAGGCCGCGAGGTACGCATCATGGTCAAGCCCGAGGTGGTGTCCGAGGACAATATGATTATCCTGGCACGGGACATTGCCAAGCAGATCGAAGCCGAGCTGGAATACCCCGGCCAGATCAAGGTCAATGTCATCCGGGAAACCAAGGCCGTGGAATTCGCCAAGTAAACACAACGCCCTCCGAAGAAAACTTCGGAGGGCGTTTCTTTTGCCCGTTGGCAGTTATCAGTAGGACAGATAAATTGGGGTTTATCGAACTGCTTGAAACAACAAATGTAGGGCGGGGTCTTATTAATTTATGTATGATTGCCCCCGGCAATCATGGATATGCCAATTCCCTGCGGGCGCACCGCCCCGCCGACCTGTATCGTAATCAACAGTTCTATGCGAGACAGCAGAAACTTCCCCCCGTTGTCATCCTGAGCGGAGCGTTAGCGAAGTCGAAGGATCTCATAGGGGAAGGCAGAGATTCTTCGTCTCGCCTTCGGCTCGCTCTTAAATGACAAACTTTTTACCTCTGAGCGGCAAGGTCAAGACCTTGCCCTACATTTCGCTGTCCAAAACTACTCGATAAACCCCAATTTCCCATTTTTGAATTTTCCGGGAAATTTTGATTGTGGGGTAGCGGG